>JAQULA010000014.1 GCA_028718845.1 Candidatus Omnitrophota bacterium | reverse complement strand
GGCATTCCCGGAAGGGTGATTATGGCTGCAGATCACGGACACGGCAAAATGCTGCAGGGCCTTTTGAAAAATATCACGCAGGATCGGGCTGGCGCGATCAACCGTCCCTTCTTCGATCTCCACAATATCGATGATGCAATTCTGCGCATCAAGCAGAATGGTTTTAAACACCTCTTTTTTCAGATCCCGCAAACGCGGCATCAGCACGGCCACCACATCCCGCGCCGCGGAAATTTTAATCTTCTGCTGAGAGAGTTCTTCCTCCCGGAACCGCCGGCCGATCTCGATCGCCGCCCGGATCTGGGCGATTTTTGCCGTTCCCAGGCCTTTAAATTCCTTCCACTGACTGATATCCGTATGCGACATCCGGCGAAAGGTTTTGAATTTATTTAAGATCGCCCGCGCCAGGTCCAAAGCACTGCTGCCCTTGACTCCGCTGCGCAGCAAAATAGCCAATAGTTCCGAAGCGCTTAAAGTGTGCTCTCCGTTCCTGAGCAGTTTCTCGCGCGGCCGGTCGGCTTCCGGCCAATGATTAATCGCCGTGTCGAAGTTTTGCTTTTCTTCCACTTGCGCCTCCCCTGTTTTTCCCTGCCAAACCCGCAATCCGTAAAGTTTTTCCGGAAACCCCGCGCACCCGCAATCCGGACAACATCTTACGCAGGTCTCCGAAGCTCACAAACTCTTCTTCGATAAAACGGTATAAATAATTTCCGGCATCGCTGCTTTGTTCGGCACGGTACACCCGAAAATCCCGGAACAACAGGTCTAAAGCGATAATTCCCAGAACCCGGCGCTCCAGCTTTACCGAAGAACGCACCTGTTTATTACGCACCGGAATTCCGCGCGCCCGGCGGCGGATAAACTGCCGCAGATCAGCTTTGGAAATATCTTCGCTATCGGACAATTCCTTGATAAAGTTTATGATCCTGGCCCCATAGAGCAGAGAAAATATCCGGTCACGCGTAATGTCGCGGTCGAAACTCGCCGCGCTGCTGCGAAACAGCGGATACTGCCGGTCAGGATCCGTAAATATTTTTTGAATCTCGGGAAACAACGCGCTTTCCATCACCGGATAAAAAATACTCGGGCCGAGCAATACCGGTTTACACGCCAGCATGCGCAAATCGCGCAAAGCGTCCGGGAACCGCTGTCCGGGGAAACCGACAATATAATGCACGGTTGCCGGAACATTATTCCGGGACATAACCGCGGCTAATTGAAATATTTTCCGGATATCATCTTTGCGTCTCAGGCTTCGGCGCAGCTCCCGTCGGGAACTGGCAATCGCCAGGTCAATATGGGTCAACCCGGCTCGAAACAGTTTTTTCCGCACCGCCGGATTGATCCCCTCGGCAAGCAGGCCGTTCATGAATGAAAGCGTCACCTTTCCCGGAAATTGTTCAATGATCCGCTCCAGCAACGGCATGAATACCGGATTAAGATTCATCGTATCGTCTTCAAAATTAAAGTGACGCACCCCCAAACGATAAGCGTCTTCCAGTTCGGCCATGACATGTTCCACGCCGCGGTAACGAAACGGCTCCCGGATAGCGCAAAAACGGCAGCCCCTAGTACAGCCGCGCGAAGCCAGTAATGAAGTACTGATCTTACCCTGGAACCGATAGCCGGACGGATCGAGCAAACTCCGGTTAAGAACAGGCAACTCGTTCAGATCGTTTACCAGCGCGCTGTCAGCGGCTATGCGCATGGTTTTATTCACCTTATAACACAATCCGCTGATCCGCGGCATTGCTCCCGAGGACAGCGCCCGGCATAACCGCAGAAAACTGTATTCCGCCTCTCCGCGAATGACAAAATCCACGGTCGGATGGGCCAGCAATAATTCCGCAGACGCCGTTGCCGCCCGGCCGCCGAGCACGACCACAATCCGGCGATCGATTTTTTTTATCAACGCGGCAAGGTTAAACGCGCTGTCCAGATACGGCGTAAAATTCGCCGAAATTCCGACCACCCCGGGATGGAATTCCCGGACCGCCCGGCGAATCGCTTCATCGCTTTTCCCAAAACGGTAATAATGCGAAAAAAGACCGAACGGCGAACGGTTTACCCGGTAATAACGTTTAAGATAAGCGAAGACCTCCGGAACCGGCAACGTCTGCTTAGTATATTCCTCCAGGGAATTCATCAGCCGCACCGCAATGCCGTTGCCGTCCAAAACCGTGGCCAACGACAACGTCCCCAGGGGAAATGCCCGCTGCGGAGTAAAAAAGAAATCCTCAATCGGAGGGTTTAACAATAAAACTTTCATCGATTGTGCGCTCTCTATCCGTCATCCAAAGGTCTGATTGTTCCAGCCCCAGTTAGCTGCGGACACATCGGTAAAATTCAGAAACACCCGTTCCGCGGCAATACCCATGTTTTCGTTCAATACCGCGCAGATCTCCCGGGTAAGCTGGGTATTTGTTTTTTGATTAAGTTTTCCGATGCTGCGCATATCCACGAACGCGGACGGCATATCCGTACCGGACATCATGATCGCGCTCTGTCCGATCACAACCATAACATACTGCTCCGGCTTGCCCAGCGCCCCGGACACAATCCGGGAAAGCGTACTCAACACTGCTTTCTTTTTTTCTTCCCCCAACGGAACGGACACTTGAACTCTCAGACACGGCATTTTACAACCTCCTTGCGGTTCCAAACCAACGGTTAATAACAGTTATGATCGGTTATCAACGATTACCAAAACCGTACTGCGTCTTTTCTCGCTCGCCGCTTATAACTTTTCACCGGTCGCCGCTTTTTCTTCCCGCTGCCCTCACCGAAGCGGCTCGTTGCCCGATTCTTGCCGCTAGATCAGTATTGTCCAGGATGAACCGGTATTAGCGGGCACAGCTTCGGGATCCCGCTGCGGCGGAGCGCCGGATGTATTGAGTATTGCGTTTTTCCAGCTTGCAGTATCCCTTTTTCCGTTTCTTCGACCAATAACCAAATTTTTTCACGACGGCATCGTTAAAACCGGGTACTGACGCAGGAGAATAGACGACGTTCCGTTAAACAACTTAAACCCGTTTGCCCGCGGCGACGACCCCGCACAAGGCATGACCCGGCATAAGCTGCGGCATTGCAGAAATATCCCGAAAACAGGGGAATTCGCCAACGCTACCGTTCCGGGGAGATGGGACCGCTATCCAGTAATAGTCAACGACGGTTTGGCAAGATAATACCCCTGCGCGGCATGTACCCCCATGCCGATAAGGTGCTGCAACTCTTCCTTTATTTCCACCCCTTCGGCGATGGTCGTTATTTTACCCTTCCGGCAGAAATTGACGATGGCTTCGACAATACTCTGTTTTAATTCATCGCGATGGATATCGCGCACCAGAGACATATCGATCTTTACGAAATTTGGTTTGGTCTCGGCAATGGTGTCCAGGGAGGCAAAACCGCTGCCGACATCGTCGACCGCCACCTCCAGCCCCATGGTTTTCAACACATTGATTTTCGTAAAAAACAAGGCGTAATTTTGGATGGAAACACGCTCGGTCAGTTCCAGAACGACCCGCGATGAATCGATATCGTGCTCTCTAAGCGTTGCGCAGGTAAAATCATTATTCTCGATCAACGAAGGGATACAATTGAGAAATAATTTCCCCGGGCATCCGAAACTTTTCCACTTCTTGAAACCGGCTTCCCAGCACAAAAGCTCCAACTGAAAATATTTTCCGCAAGCCATCGCCACCTTAAACAAAAACTCCGGATTGCTCAGGATACTGTTTTGAGGGGGCCGGCTCAAGACCTCAAATCCCAGCGGAGCAAAGGTATCCAGGCTGACAATCGGCTGAAAAAAAGGAATAATGCGTTTCTCATCGATGATGGCATTAAGCTCGGACATTAAAAACTCTTTATCTTCCTGGTCCTGCTCGGCAAACCGGCTGCGCCGTAATGTCGCGTCAATACGCGCGATCAGTTCCTCGCTGTTGAACGGTTTCGTAATATAGTCGTCGGCTCCGACATATAAGCCTTCGATTTTTTCGGCAATCGTATTACGGGCCGTCAGGATAACGATGGGGATACAGCGAAACCGCTTATCGGTACGGATCTTACGGCAGACTTCCAGTCCCTCCATATCCGGCAGATAACGGTCCAGAATTATCAGGTCCGGATTATGCTTTATCTTCTCCATCGCCTCGGCGCCGTTGGCGGCGCAATCCACCTGATAATTATGGGATTTAAGCAGTGCGGAACTAGTTCCCATCGCAATCGGATCATCTTCCACTAATAAAATCAGTTTTTGATGCATGGCCTTTTCCTTTCCCGGCACCGGAGACCAAAACATTCTCTAAACCCGCAGAGAATACCTTTATCGCGGCCCATAGGCAGCAGCTTAGAAACACACGGAAATTTTCACCCCATATTCCATGGAATAATTTTTCGGTTCGACGCCGGAACCGATCAAAATTCCGGAATAGGTGATGTCCCGCTCTTCGGATTCCTGGATACTCCAATAACGGATAAACGGCTCAATAACGCCGGTAATATCCGCGGTTTGCTTGCTCAGCCGCAGCGAAATACGATAGCCGTACCCTTTATTCTGTTTGTTTTCCAGATCATTATAAGAAGGCACCGCGCCGCTGAGATAACTCTTTTGCACTCCTTTCCAGAAATAATCATATTCCAGAACAAAACCCCATTCAATCCCATTGCCGGCGCCGGTCATTACTTCTATTCCCAGCGGACTATAATAATAATTCGATTCCCGCTTGTAGCCCAAGGCTCCGGTCGTCGTGACCCGTGATTGGGAATCATCGTTCAAATAACGGTACCCGATCCCGGCATACGGAATAACCCGGGTTTCCCGGGAACGGCAAAAATCATATCCCAGCCAGGCACTCGTTTCCGCGCCATAATCATCGATATTATCCATCTCGCCGGTTTCGACGGAGGTATAATCGACGTTTCCGGCACTAAGCCGTGTTTCCATTTTCAAAGTACAAGCCCCATCATACCGGTACGCGACATCCACTCCGGTCATTGTGCCGATTTGTTTCATAAGACCGGGCTCCTTATAAGCGATGCGTGATGATTCAACTCCCAATTCAATAACACTGTTGCTAACCCCGGCAGAGCACGCATCCGATACTCCGCTGCATAAACACACCATCGCTATTACCAGGGTTTGTTTCCGCATCTTTCGAAAGTTTCACCGATCCGACTTATAGTCAAAAAGCGCTTTAATGAAAAAGACCATCCCGGCGATAATCAACCCCAGGACTCCGCAATAATAAAATAGATTTTTCGAAACCACCCCGGCATCGGCGAAAAAAGTGAGCATAATACCGGCAACGATACCCGCCCCGCCGATCAGGACATTCCGGCGTGTTCCCGCGCGCTGAACCGAGGAAAACGCGCGCGCTCCGGGAACATTCTCGGCAAGAATGGAAGCGGCGGCGGCATTAAGGCCGCCGGCGATAAGTTTTTTCTCGATGGTTTCCCTAATCACCGTTGCCGGAACTCCCTCAGACTTCATTTGTAATGCCTGAGCATAGGCCTGACGTACGACACTGGCCTGTGATGAATCCTGTCCGCCCATATCGGTGCCTCCGCGTTAGGATGAACGAATGATTTTTTCCCAAATAAATAGAATGAATTTTCCCAACAGCCAGATCGCCCCCGCCAGAAACAAAAACCCGATAATAATACGCAAAAACAACACCATCGCCAGGAATAAAGGCAGCAAAAGCAGGCCGATCCCGGAAAGTACCGCGACTGCCGCCAAAAAAAGTAATCCGACAAAAAAGGCACGCATATAGCGCCTCCTTCCGCGACCCGGCCTATTCTTCGGGTTTGCCCTGACTAACCTGAATAACCATCCCGGTAACCGTCAGCACGATGAACAGAATTCGCAGGCTCTCCGGCCCGACATTCACAGCCGAAATGATAAGAAACGCTCCGGTTAAAGAGGATAATATGACCAATGCGATATCAAATAACTTAACCACCAGGATAGCCCCGATAATTCCACCGACAAGGAAAACCAGACCGGGCAGCCATCCCGGCGCATAGCCGAATTTCTGCACGATACTCATCGCCACATATCCGCCGGATAAAAACCCGGCGATCCCCACGCCAACTTTTTGGATAACAATCGCCAGAATCAGTCCGATAAGCGCCATTACCAGCGCCGCGATCAGGATTACCCCTTCCGGCTGGTTCCGGAACACCAGCCCGGCGTATTCGATACCGACGATAAACCCGGTTCCGCCGACAAACAACCAGAAAAGCTTACGGCCCATCATCAACAAAAGAATCCCCAACACAATGTAGACAATTTCGCGGTAAAACATACGTCCGGTTACCCCTCCTTCTCAGCGGCTAACGATTATTCCCGGATTATTCCGGCCATCCCCGGCCTTATTTATCTTTTTTTTCGATATCATCAAGAATCGCGTGCATCTCTTCCGATGCGCGCTCCACCCGTTCGATCAGCCGGTTGATCTTCGCTTCATTGCCATGGCTATCTTTCAACGCGACGATATCGCGGACATCGGCATGTAGACGCACATGCGCTTTTTCCAGACTCTTCATCTCAGGAAGATCTCCATATTCCATCATCCCGGTCGAATAAAACCATTTCCCGAATTCACAGTCCTCATGCGAGAACAGCTTTTCATCCGGCATGTTCCGATGCCCCTTCATATACAAACGAAATGAAACCATCCAATTCTTATGAAACATCCGCGCCATTTTGAAATCGAACCTTGACATCTCGACCCCTCATTCCTTATTTTAGCTTCCTGGTTGATACCGGGATCCCAAGGCATTACCGGCGCCTCGGCAATTCCGGCAAAAATTTTATATAAGCATAATGCGAAAGTTCGGTTTTACCAGACTTGACTGCCCCGGTGCCGCCGGCCGCACCTATCACCGGCCGACATACGGTAAACTCACCGCCCCGATCGCAAAAGATACCGCTGCTTTTACGCGGGATACGCGCAAGCGCGTGCATATAGTATAACAATGTCGGCCGGGATAAACAATAAAAATTCACGCTTATGCGTTACGCATAAATATATTGCGCAATTCCCCGGGTTTGGTTATAATTTAAGTAAGCAGGATGCTTGGTGATTAAACCCGTAACCCTTAACAAAAGGATTTGTCATGCCGCCGAAAAAGATTAAAACGTTTGTCATCGATACCAATGTCATCCTTCACGACAGTTCGTGTATTTATCATTTCAAGGATAACGACATCGTTATCCCGATCCAGGTACTCGAGGAACTGGATAAATTCAAAAAGGGAAACGAATCGCTCAATTTTCACGCCCGGGAATTCGTGCGGATCCTCGACGATCTCAGCGGCGACCAGATTTTCGGCGAAGGAGTGCGCCTCGGTCCGGAACGCAGTAAAATCATTATTAAACTCGGACAGGCTATCCATGAAGACCTCGCGCTTAATTTTTCCAGTTCAATGACCGATCATCAGATCCTCAATATCGCCTATTGCCTCGCCCAGGAATCACCCGACCGCCAGGTCATCCTGGTCAGCAAGGACGTTAACCTGCGAATGAAGGCCAAAGCGGTAGGGCTTATCGCCGAGGATTATACCAGCGATCACGTCAAAGATATTTCCGAACTCTATACCGGATACCGGGTGGTGGAAGACGTTTCCGAAGCGCTGATAAATCAAATGTACAAAGATCCGTATGAAATAGCCGCGACCGAGCTCAAACCGCTGAAGGAATTTTTACCGAATGAATATATTATTATGCGCAACGGAAAAAAATCGGCCCTGGCCTGTTTCGACCCGGAGACCCAAAAGATCCACCGGGTCAATAAAGCGGATGCCTACGGAATTGTTCCGCGTAACGCCGAACAGACATTCGCCCTGGATGCATTAATGAATCCGCAGATCCAACTGGTAACCATTACCGGCAAGGCGGGAACGGGAAAAACCCTTCTGGCATTGGCCGGGGCTCTGGCCAACAAAAAAGACTATTTCCAAATCTATATGGCCCGGCCGATCGTACCGCTGAGCAATAAAGACATCGGATTTTTACCCGGGGATATTCAATCGAAACTGGAACCGTACATGCAGCCGCTGTACGACAATCTGGGGGTTATTAAACATAAATTCCTTGAATCGGCGACAAAACAACGCCGCATTCAAAAACTGCTTGATGAGGAAAAACTGGTCATCGCCCCGCTTTCCTATATCCGCGGGAGAAGCCTGGTCGATATCTTTTTTATCGTCGATGAGGCGCAGAACCTTACCCCTCATGAAGTGAAAACGATCATTACCCGGGCCGGCGAAAATACCAAATTGGTGTTTACCGGCGATATTTTCCAGATCGACCACCCGTACCTCAATACCTATTCCAACGGTCTAACCTATCTCATCGACAAGATGAAGGGCCAGAAAATATATACGCATATAAATCTGGAAAAAGGAGAGCGTTCGGAATTGGCCGACTTAGCCAGCACAATATTATAATCCGCCGGTTTTGGAAACAGGTTGATTATTTTTCTTTCTGTTCGAGCTCGTTCAGTAAGGCCAGAATTTCTTCGGACATTTCTTCGATTTTCTGCCATTCCCGGTCGATACCGAAAGCATTTGCGGCACTTTTCATCTCCATATAGTTGCGCACCCGGCCATGCAGTTTAGTATGGATTTTTTCCAGTCTGCGCATCTCCGGCATCGAACCGTAGGTCGACAACCCTTCGCTGTAAAGCCATCGGCCCAGGTCGCAATCTTCGTGATACATTGCCTGTTCTTTGGTCAAGGTCCCTTTGCCGTTAAAAAACTCCTTTAGTTTGCTTCTCCAGTTCCGGTGCATTACCCGCGCCCGAGAAAAATCGACTTTTGACATAAATCCCCCTTTTTATGAACGACCGCGTATTTCGACTACCGAACTTATTGTATCCTTAACCTTACCGTTCAACAAGTAAAAACTCAGCCCAGAGGCAACGTGCTCGGTTTCCCCATAACATAGGCATCGATATAATGGGCGGCTTTCCTCCCCTCACTGATCGCCCAGACGATTAACGACTGTCCCCGCCGCAAGTCGCCGGCGGCAAAAAATCCCTTCCGGCTGCTCATATAGCACTGGTCGGTTTTAACGTTGCCGCGCTGATCGAACGCAATTCCCAAATCGGCCAATAACCCGGGGTGCTCCGGATGGATAAAGCCGACGGCCAGGATGATCAAATCCGCATCGATACTAAATTCACTTCCGGCAACTTCTTTCATAAGCGGACATGCCGCCGCACCGGAACGCTGGAATTCCACTCTAACGCATTCCAGGCTTTCAATCGCGCCGTTTTTCCCGTTGAAACGTTTGGTCAATACCGCCCATTGGCGTTCTCCTCCCTCGATATGGCTGGTCGAAGACTTCAACAATAACGGATACCGCGGCCAGGGAAAATCATCGGTGCGGCACTGCGCCGGCCGGGGCATGACCTCGATCTGGACCACGCAGGCCGCGCCCTGACGATGGGCAACTCCCACGCAATCCGCCCCGGTATCTCCGCCGCCGATAACCACCACCTTTTTTCCTTTGGCCGTAATCGCGGTTTCAGGCGTACCGGATTTAACCCGTTTATTAGACTGGGTAAGAAATTCCATGGCAAAACAAATACCGGACAATTCCCGGCCCGGAATGACCAGGTCGCGCGGTTCGCGCGATCCCCCGGTCAAACATACCGCGTCAAATTTTTTTTCCAGCTCGGCAATGGAAACGTCCACTCCGACATTGGTCTTACCGGAAAAAACAATGCCTTCTTTTTCCAATATGGCGATGCGCCGGTCGAGGATACTCTTTTCCAGTTTAAAATCCGGGATCCCGTACCGCAAAATACCGCCGATAGCGTCATCCTTCTCATACAAAGTAACGACATGTCCGGCTTTATTCAACTGGTCGGCACAGGCCAGTCCGGCCGGACCGGAACCGATCACCGCCACCTTTTTCCCGGTACGCTGCAGCGGAGGATGCGGCCGCACCAGGCCGTGCTTGAACGCATGCTCGATAACAGCCAATTCATCTTCCCGGATGGTTACCGGGTCGTCGTTAATTCCCAGCACGCAGGAATATTCGCACAAAGCCGGGCATACGCGGCCGGTGATCTCCGGCAAATTATTCGTTGACTGCAGCAACCGGTACGCCTGCTCCCAATGCCCGCGATACAGGAGATCGTTCCATTCCGGGATATAATTACCCGCCGGGCAAGCCCATTGACAAAATGAAGTACCGCAATCCATGCACCGTGAAGCCTGTTCCTGGGAAACAGCGTCTTTACGCAACACCGCCACTTCATTGAAATCCTTGACCCGTTCACAAACCGGACGGTACTCCGGTTCTTTCCGTTTTACTTTTAAAAAACCCTTCACGTCACCCATGCGTCACGCCTCCAGATCGTCTTTGGGCTGATAACGAAGCATTTTCCCCGCGCTCTCCGGAACGCCGGTTATCAGGCGGCTTCAGCCAGTCCTAATTTTTCTTCCAATTTCTTTTGTTCCAGGATCCGCTTATATTCCAGCGGCATCACTTTCACGAATTTTTTAAATTCCGCGTCAAAATGCTCGATAATTTTTTTCGCCTTTTCGCTGCGGGTATTCACTTGATGGTTGTGCACAAGATTGTACACGGTTTCACGGTCTTCTCCATCCGGTTCTTCCAGTTCCACCATGCTTAAGTTGCAGCGTTCTTTAAACGTTTTGCCGGGGTCATAAACATAGGCGATACCGCCGCTCATGCCCGCGCCGAAATTCCGTCCGGTGGGACCAAGGATAACGACCCTGCCGCCGGTCATATACTCACAGCCGTGATCGCCCACTCCTTCAACTACCGCATACACCCCGGAATTACGAATGCAAAAACGTTCCCCGGCAATCCCGCGGATATACGCCTCACCAGCAATCGCCCCGTAAAACGTCGTATTGCCGATAATAATATTTTCCTCCGCCGCGTAAGTACAGCCGCGATCCGGATAGACAATGATTTTCCCGCCGAACATCCCCTTGCCCACATAATCATTGGCCAGGCCTTCCAGCTCAAAGGTAATCCCCTTGATAAGCCAGGCGCCGAAACTCTGCCCGGCAATCCCGGTAAACCGGCAATGGATCGTATTTTCCAGCAATCCGCTTTCCCCATAACGCTTCGCTACCTCTCCGCTGAGCATCGCGCCCGCGCTGCGGTCCGAATTCTGAATAACCGATTCGATGGTTACCCGCTCGGTCTTTTCCAATGCCGGCTGCGCCCGGGCAATCAGTCTTTTATCCAGGATATCATCGATTTGATGCCGCTGGCTCACTTGCGAATACAATCCGACCGTTTTCGGCACGCTGGGCCGGTAAAGGATCCGTGAAAAATCTATTTTTTTCGCTTTCCAGGGGACCACGCCGGCATTAAGTTCCAGTAAATCGGTCCGCCCGATCATTTCATTCATATTGCGCAGGCCCAGCGAAGCCATGATCCGGCGCAATTCCTCGGCAACGAAATAAAAATAATTCACCAGGTACTCCGGCTTGCCGCTGAAGCGGCGGCGCAGGATTTCATCCTGGGTCGCCACCCCGGTAGAACAGTTATTCAGATGGCAATGACGCAGCATAACACAACCGAGAATGATCAGCGCCGTCGTGCAAAATCCGAATTCCTCCGCGCCCAGGAGCGCGGCAACCGCCACATCGCGGCCGGTGCGCATCTGACCGTCGGTCTGCAGCCGCACCCGGCTGCGCAGGTCGTTCAGCACCAGGGTCTGATGCGTTTCGGAAATACCCAATTCCCAGGGCAACCCGGCATGCCGGATCGAGCTCAGCGGCGACGCTCCGGTTCCGCCGTCTCCTCCGGAAATAAGGATCATATCGGCGTGGCCTTTGGCCACCCCGGCGGCGATCGTGCCGACTCCGATCTCCGATACCAGCTTTACGCTGATCCGGGCCGCCGGATTGACATTTTTCAAATCAAAAATTAACTGCGCCAGGTCTTCGATCGAATAAATATCGTGGTGCGGCGGCGGCGAAATCAAGGTCACCCCCGGCGTCGTATAGCGGGTCTTGGCAATAATCGCGCTTACTTTATGTCCGGGAAGCTGTCCGCCTTCTCCGGGCTTGGCCCCCTGGGCGATTTTAATCTGTAATTCATCGGCATTGACCAGATAATGCGTGGTAACCCCGAACCGGCCGGAAGCAACCTGCTTGATCGCGCTGCGCCGGGAATCGCCGTTGGGAAAAGGGATAAACCGTTCCGGGTCTTCTCCGCCTTCGCCGGTGTTGGAACGGCCTTTGATCCGGTTCATGGCAATAGCGATCGATTCGTGGGTTTCTTTGCTGATCGAACCGAAACTCATCGCCCCGGTGGCAAAACGCTTAACGATCTCCTGCGCCGGCTCGACCTCATCGATCGGAACCGTCAGGGTGTTTTTGAAGGCGAACATACTGCGCAAGGTCGTGGGATTTTTCGATTGGTCGTTTATCAACGCGGCAAATTCTTTATATTTTTCCGCGTCTCCTTTGCGGGCCGCTTCCTGCAGCAGGGCGATGCTTTCCGGATTCCAAAGATGAAACTCGCCGTCTTTACGCCATTGATAAACCCCTCCGCTGGCCAGCAACGGCAGCGCTTCCGGACGCTCGGGATAAGCTTCGCGAAAACGCATCAGGGTTTCCTTCATAATGACATCGAAATCAGCGCCGCCGATACGGGAAACCGTCCCGCTGAAACAGCGCTCGATAACGCTCGCATGCAAACCTAAGGCCTCAAATATCTGGGCCCCGCGGTATCCCTGCAAAGTAGAAATTCCCATTTTGGAAAGTATTTTCAGCAGCCCTTTATTGACCGCCTTGATGTAATTCTTGTGCGCCGCAGCCGGATCAAGCGCGAGTTGCTGATCTTTGATCAAATAATCGACCGCGTCGTAGGCAAGATACGGATTCACGCAACCGGCCCCAAACCCGAACAGCAGCGCGAAATGATGCACTTCACGCGGCTCGGCGCTTTCAACGATCAGCGCAACCTGGGAACGCGACCCGTCTTTGACCAGATGCTGGTGCACCGCTCCGATGGCCAGCAGCGCGGGAACCGCCGCGAATTCCCGGGTAACCCCGCGGTCGCTCAAAATAATAAATGTATGTCCCGCGTCAATCGCGGTCCGGGATTCCCGGCAAATACGTTCCAGCGTATCCATGAACGCCTGCGGTTGGTCGGCCTTAAACAGTAATGACACGGTTGTCGAGGTAAATCCCTTTTCATCGATCCCGCGGATTTTTTCCAGGGCCTCGTTGGTTAAAATCGGATGCGGCAGCCTGAGCTTGCGGCAATGCTGCGGAGTCTCATCGAGAAGATTCTTCCGGCTGCCCATGAAACATTCCAGGCTCATGACCAGTTCTTCCCGGATCGGATCAATCGCCGGATTGGTAACCTGGGCAAATAACTGCTTAAAATAATTGTAGAGTAACTGCGGACGCTGCGAAAGCACGGCCAGCGGGGTATCATTCCCCATCGAACCGTTCGGCTCCTGCCCGGTCTCCGCCATGGGCTTTATCAGCGTACGCATATCTTCGCGGGTATAACCGAACGCTTTCAGCAACGGCATCAGTTCCTCCGGCGTACCGGGTTTGCGGGCTTTTGTTTTAAGCGCCACGTTTTCCAAATCAACCAGATGCTCTTTAAGCCATTTTCCGTACGGACGGGCAGAAGCCATTGTCGCTTTAACTTCCCGGTCATGGATAATCCGGCCTTCTTCGGTGTCGATAAAAAACATTTTTCCCGGTTCGAGGCGTCCGGAAGCAACGATATTTTCCGGCTTGATATCCAATACCCCAAGCTCGGAAGCCATTACCACGGTATCATCTTTGGTAATAAGATAGCGGGCCGGACGCAAGCCGTTGCGGTCAAGCACTGCGCTTACGCGCACGCCGTCGGTTACGGCAATCGCCGCCGGGCCGTCCCAGGGTTCCATCAGACAAGTATGGTAGGTATAAAATTGCCGCAATTTCTTATCCATATGTTCATCTTGCTCCCAGGCCGAGGGAACAAGCATACTCATCACGTGCGGCAAAGATCGGCCGGATAAGACCAGCAATTCCAGGACATTATCCAAAGACGCGGAATCACTGCCGCCGGGGATAATAACCGGTTTTAACGCGCTGATATCGCTGAATTTCTGACTGGACAAAAGCCCCTGCTTGGCCCGCATCCAGTTAATATTGCCGCGCAAAGTATTGATTTCTCCGTTATGCGCCAGGAAACGAAACGGCTGGGCCAGGTCCCAAGTGGGAAAAGTATTGGTGCTGTAACGGGAATGCACCAGGGCAATCGCGCTGGACAGGGACTCATCCCCCAAATCAAGAAAAAACTCCTCGACCTGATGCGGCATGAGCAATCCTTTATAAATGAAGGTGCGATAAGAAAGATTGGTTATATAAAAAAACGATTTCTGCGATAACCGGGAATTACGGATCGCGGTTTCAGCTTTTTTGCGGATCACATACAAACAGCGCTCAAAAGCCAGCGGGTCTTTCAGCCCGGAATCCCGGGCGATAAAAACCTGTTCGATCACCGGCTCGGTCTCTTTCGCTCCGGTACCGATCGCCGAATTATCGACCGGCACACTGCGCCAGCCCAGCAAAGTCTGCTGTTCTTCCCGGATCGCCTTCGCAAAGACATCTTTGCATTCCCGGCGTTCTTTATCATCCCTGGGAAGGAACACCATACCGCTTCCATAGGCGCCGAATTCCGGCAGATTGATCTGCGCGGCAGCCGCGGCCTTTTTGAAAAATTCGTGCGGAGTCTGGATAAGAATTCCCGCGCCGTCCCCGGTGCGCGGATCGGCGCCGACCGCTCCCCGGTGGGCCAGGCGGCGCAATATGGTTAGCCCATCCTTGACCATAGCGTGGGTCTTGCGCCCTTTAATATGACAGACAAAACCGACTCCGCAGGAGTCCTTCTCGAAACCCGGATCGTATAATCCCTGTTTCTGCGGAAAATGAGCGTATTTCATCGTTTCAAAATCCCCTTCTCTAAAGTTATTCCGTTGTCGAATTCAATATGCTATTTTAAATTTTTTCGCGTCAATGCCCAGTTTCTTGATTTTCGCGTGCAAGGTATTACGGTTTATGCCGAGCAGTTTCGCCGCCTTCTTCTGATTGCCGTCGGTTTTGGCCAGCACCATTTCAATCAACGGCCGTTCCACGATTTCGAGAATATGTTTATGCAGCTCCTCCCGTTTATTTTCCAGGAAAAGATGCTCAAGATTAACGATCGTTTCTCTCAATATTTCCGCTTTGTCATTTTCCATAAACCACGCTCATAATTATTCCCGCCTGCCCAAAAATTGGGCAGGTATACGCAAAGAAAGAGCGGTATTTTTCAATACCGCTCTTTCCGGTGTCTATCGTTATAATACCAACAGCAATTCCTGGTATTTTGCCATCGGCCAGAACTCATCGGCAACAACCGTTTCCGCGACATCAACCGCCCGGCGCAACGCAACCAGCGCGACGGCGCCTTTATCGGCATAGGCCTGGGCAATTTTCAAGACCGAACTCTGCTTTTCACAGAAGACCATCGCTTTTGAGAGTCCTTCGATCCCTTCCTTTATATCGTTATATAATCCATCCAACCGCTTGATATCCGCAGACACCGCCGAAGATTTGATCCCGACGGAGGTCACGGCACTACTGGCGGCCGCCAGAGCGTTTATCTGTTTTAAGATTGCCGGCAACACCAGCGTAGTGGCAATATTTATTGCGATTTTACATTCAATATCCTTGGTTTTGTTGTAGGCTTCCAGTTTAATATCGATTTTGGAATGCAATTCTTTGGCGGTTAACACATTGAACCGCTCGAACAAGGCCACCGCATCCTTCGCCAGGAACAATTCCAAAGCCTCCGGGGTCGTCTTGGTATTCGGCAAGCCGCGTTTTTCCGCTTCTTTATGCCACTTTTCGTCGTAATTATTGCCTTCAAACCGTACCCGCTTGGTTTCCTTTAAAATTCCTTCCAGCACGGTTATCGCGGTTGCCTTGATATCGCCTTTGCTCTTTTTCGCTTCAATCCGGTCGGCAATTTCCTCATAGCCGAAAGCGATTATAAGGTTCAGCATGGTTGCCGCTTCCGAGCAGTTCTGCGAAGACCCTACGGCGCGAAATTCAAATTTATTTCCGGTAAACGCCAGCGGCGATGTCCGGTTGCGGTCGGAGGTATCTTTGGCCACTTTGGGCAGATTTTGCACTCCCATATAAATTTCCGACATTTTCTTTTCGGTCGGCGTGCCCAGCCCTTCGATCTCATTCATCAACGCATTCAGGTATTCTCCCAGATACGCGGAGATGATTGCCGGAGGCGCTTCATTTGCTCCCAACCGATGGTCATTTCCGGCATCGGCTACCGCGGCCCGCAGCAAACCGCCGAATTTATGCACACCGTAAAGGACCGCGCCTAAAGACAATAGAAACATGATATTACTCATGGGATTACCGGTCGGCTCGAAATAATTCTCTCCGGTATTATCCCCGATCGACCAGTTAAAATGTTTGCCCGAACCATTGACTCCGGCCAGCGGTTTTTCAT
>JAQULA010000013.1 GCA_028718845.1 Candidatus Omnitrophota bacterium | reverse complement strand
GGCCCGGTCACCAGGATAATACCGTTGGGCATCGAAACGCTTTTGGCAAACAATCCCCGCTGTTGCTCGGAAAACCCCAATTCCTCGGTACGCATGACCCGGCGGTCCAGGATACGCAATACCACGCTTTCCCCATAATGCGCCGGAAGGGTGGAAATACGCAGGTCAAGCTCACGGTTATCGACGATCGTGCGGATCCGTCCGTCCTGGGGTAATCTTTTTTCGGCGATATTCATTCCGGCCATCAACTTTATCCGGCTGATAATAGACGCCTGAAGTTTTTTCTCCGGAGACTGTACTTCACGCAGCAATCCGTCGATACGATAACGGATACGCAACCGGTCATTCAACGGTTCGATATGGATGTCGCTGGCGCGCTTACGAAACGCGTCCGCGATAAGCACGCTCACCAACTGGATGACCGGAGCTTCCTCCTCCGGAGGCAATGTCTCCGCCCGTCCCGGCGCAGTTTCCGACACGACACTAAGTTCCTGGTCGGCGGCCGGGTAATAACGCCCGAGCAATTCATCCATGCGTTTTTTGGTTATCAGCTCGGCATCCAAAGTCATTCCCAGAACGGCCGAAAAATAATCCAGGGATAAGAAATTGAACGGAGTATCAAACGCGATCAGCAATCCGGAGTCTTTATAATGCAGCGGAAAAATACGAAAGCGGTTCGCAAAAAAAGAATTGACCGCGCCCAGGATCCTATCGTCATGAGGAAACGTGGACGGATCGATCACGGAAAGTCCCAGTTCATCGATAATAACATCACTCAGATTATCGTCGCAGGGAATATCAATCTTTCGAAAAATCTCTTCAATACGTTCTTGCGTGCTCTGCTGGATCCGTAAAGCCTCGTGGATCTGCTCCGGAGCGGCAATTCCTTTAGCCGCAAGAAATTCGCTGAGAATTTTCTGTTTATTCAGCATTGTTTAGGTTGATGAACTTAATTTCACCAATTGGATAAAAGATTCGGCTTTTAAACTCGCTCCGCCAACCAGCGCACCGTCGATATCCGGCTGAGCGCTCAGGCTGGCGATGTTTTCCGGGGTCACACTTCCGCCGTACTGGATACGCAGCCGCTGTCCCGCGTCGGCCCCAAACGCATCACGGATCAACCCGCGGATGAACGCATGC
This sequence comes from Candidatus Omnitrophota bacterium, assembly GCA_028718845.1. Classification (GTDB taxonomy): domain Bacteria; phylum Omnitrophota; class Gorgyraeia; order B26-G9; family B26-G9; genus JAQULA01. The sequence goes on along the minus strand of JAQULA010000013.1, from coordinate 16,411 downwards.
ACTTCCTGGGCCTGCGCCGGGGTCGCCGTGCGTCCGGTACCGATGGCCCACACCGGTTCATAGGCAATAATAATATTTGCCAGATTATCCGCGCTCAACCCTTCCAGGGCCCCGTGAACATGGTCTTTTATCACATCGAAGGTCCGGTTGTTTTCCCTCTCCTCGAGTCGTTCCCCGACACAAACGATCGGTAAAAGCCCGGCCTTAAGCGCGGCTTTTATTTTCCGGTTGACCTGCTCATTTGTTTCTTTGAAAATAGTACGGCGTTCGGAGTGACCGATGATCACGTATTCACAATGCGTGTCTTTAAGCATCGGCGCCGATATTTCGCCGGTAAACGCCCCTTTTTCCTCCCAAAACAGATTTTGCGCTCCGAGCATGATATTCGAACCGTCGATGGCCTGATGCACGCTATGCAATGCCGTAAACACCGGGCATACGACGATATCGACATCCTTGACATCTTTAAGCCCCAGAGTCAAAGCCCGGACCAGGTCCAGGGCTTCGGTAATCGTCTTGTTCATCTTCCAATTTCCGGCAATAATTTTCTTCCGCATTATCGGTCTCCTTAATGAGTACGTCATTCATGTAGCAACGCGACATAAATGATCAGTGCGCCCGCCACACTACGTGGCGAGGTCCCGCCCGCCGGACCATCCGGCGAGGCGGAAATTAATCCCGCCGCATTTCGGCGGGATATTCCTTACCAGCTTTTAATATCGTCTCCGGCACCGTCCTCGTCGATACCATTCGGTCCGGCGGACCAAATTCTATATTCCGGGATACCCGGAAGGTCGTACCCGTACGCATGTTTCCAGGGATCAATGACCGTCGCGTTCGGCACCTTTCCGGTCAAGTCATTTTCTTTGAAACTCATATACGGCCCCCGCCACTCCGGGTTACCGCCCAAATTCACGCTATCAGTCAGCAGGGTCACCAGATTCAGATTCCCGGCTGCCGGGTAGGCTCCGAAATCGACATGATATAAGGCTAAAGCCGTTTCCAAAGAAGCGATCATCGCCTGGGCCTGGTAGACCTTAGACTTGCGGCGCACCGAATCCGCCCCGCTGACAATCAATCCGATCAACAAGCTTATGATCGCCAGGATCACCAGGATTTCCACCATGGTAAATCCGGACGGCAATACTTTTTCGCGCTTGGTCATAATCATGCTGTGCATATGAGCCGCCGCAAGGGTAATACTACTTATCCTGTAAAGCCGTGATACCCGGCAATTCCAACCCTTCCAATAATTCCAGGCTGGCGCCGCCGCCGGTGGAAACATGGGTCATCTTATCGGCGACATCGAATTCACGTACCGCGCTGGCGGTATCGCCGCCTCCGATAATACTGGTTGCCGCCAACGTCGCGATATATTTCGCCAAGGTTTCCGTCCCTTTGGCAAACGGAGCCATTTCGAACACCCCTACCGGTCCGTTCCAGACGATTGTTTTCGCGGTTTTAAGTTTTTTCTCGAACAGCTCAATCGTCTTTGGGCCGATATCCAGGCCCATCCAACCGTCGGGAATCTGGTCTCCGACATCCTTCACCGCTGCCGCGGCATCGAATTTATCGGCAATCCGGTTATCCACCGGCAGAACCACATCGATCTTTTTTTCCGCGGCCTTACGCAGGATTGAACGCGCCAAATCGAGTTTATCCTCCTCAACCTTGGATTTTCCCACGGCTTTTCCCTGCGCTTTCAAAAAGGTATAGGCCATTCCGCCACCGATAAGAAAACAGTTCACCTTGTCCATCATGTTATCGATCATCTTGATCTTATCCGATACCTTGGCACCGCCGAGAATAGTTACCAGCGGCTGCTCCGGAGATTCAACTACCTTGCCCAGATACTCGATTTCTTTTTCCAAAAGGAATCCGGCTACCGAAGGAAGATAGTGCGTAACTCCTTCCGTGGAAGCATGCGCGCGATGCGCCGTTCCGAAAGCATCGTTTACAAAAATATCCCCCAGGCTCGCCAGTTTTCCGGCAAATTCCGGGTCATTGGCCTCTTCTTCGTTATGGAACCGCAGATTTTCCAGAAGGATCACCTGTTCCGGACCGGTTTCCACCGCTTTCTTGACGTCATCGCCGATACATTCGGCAAGCATTTTCACCGGCATTTTCAATAATTCGGCGAGCCGTTTGCCGGCCGGAGCCATACGCATCGATTCCACGGCCTTGCCTTTCGGACGGCCGAGATGACTCATCAGAATGACTTTCCTGGCTTTGTGCTCGAGGCAATAACGAATAGACGGCAAAGCCGAAACAATGCGCAAATCATCGGTAATCACTCCGTTATTATCCAGGGGCACGTTAAAGTCCACCCGGATCAGTATTTTTTTTCCCTGAACATCCACATCGCGTATGGTCTTTTTATTCATCGTTCTACCTCCTTATGGATTTTATGGATACGCTAATAATTGAGTTTTAATTATACCATTGCCGCAGCGCCCATGCAACTGTCTTGCCGGAAAACCGCCGACCGCCGTTCATTATCGCCGATAGACGCGGGCCCGTTACGGAAAGCCGTTAAAGCAGAACGATTTTATAAATCAGCAGTTCACACTTGGTAACGCTTGATTGTTTCGATTTCGGGCTCAAAGAAAAAGCGCCGACCTGCATCAGGACATCCGAACTTTCGATAGAATGCATAAACCGGATCAATTGCTCCAGCTCCGATTCGCAACTGACACTGATTGAAAATTTTTTCGTTACCCCGTCCGATTCCACGCCCGCTGGTTTCAAATCGACCAGATACACCGCCGCGGTTCTGGCATAATTCTCGATTTCCCGCAAAAGCGCCGCAGTTTCTTCTTCGTCCGAACGCGCCGGTATCAGGTAGGAGGCGAATTTTTTTTCCTCGCGCTCGATACGCCGGCGCTGCTGCAGAATTTTCAGGTTTTTGGTCATGACATATTCCGTATCTTTGATCTCTTGCTCAAACGAAGTGATCTTTTCGATAATCGGATGCAAAACGGCACGATCCAGCAGCGCCAGCAGCACAAATATAACCGACAGCGTTAAGACCGTTTTTTCCCGTTTGGACAACCGCGCCATGAACTCCTGCATAACCCGCTCTTTCCGTTACCTGTCTTTGATCACGCACGAAATGCCGAAATCGGCCACATCCTGGGCATCCTGCTTGCGCGAAGTCGTGTAGTTTGTTTTCACATTGCCGAAATAGTTCGATTTCTCCAGCGCGCTGACGAATGAAAATACGTTCGACATCGCCTGGGCCGTTCCTTTAAGCGACACATTCCGTTCGGCATCGACTTTAATGTCGCTGAGCATAATACTCTTTGGAACGGTATCATACAGCGCCGAGATAACCTGCAAAGCGTGCCCCCGGGTCTTAAGATAATGTTTAATGAGTCGGATCCGTTCCATCGCTTTTTCCAAAACCTGCGACTCTCCGCTGTAGGTATTATCCTGTTTTTTTAATGTTTCCAGGTACAATCCTTTCGAATACATCTTCCCCAGAAACGCCACCCCGACCAGCAGCACGATGCATATGATCGAAACACTCATTTTCATCAACTCCCGGGTCCGGGCCTCAAAAAGACGCTTTAATTTTATCTCTTCCGGAACAAGGTCGACCGTCATCGGCCGCGGGGCCACGAACAACGCCGTAACATTGAAAAAGGAAAGCTGCTGGGTCAGCGCCGGGATCGCGGCGACATCATGATGCAGCGGCAGGAAATCAATATAAGCGAATCGCCGCAAAGAAATGCGCACCTCCGGAACGATAACCGATTCCAGGACACTCTCCGGCCCCGTCGCCCCGGTCAGCATCAGCGTCGACGGGGGAACATCGATATCTTCGGACTGGTAGGTTTCCAGCGAATTTTTCAATTCTTCCGCAAACTTGAGTTTAAACTTGGCTTCATCCACGGAAAGGTGTTTCACTCCAATCGGAATCGTCCGGGTGAAAATCGGAATCCCCCGCAGCGCGACGATAAAATCGGTGAAATTAGCATCGACATGAATAATCCCGATCGTGGCCTGCGCCGCTTCTTTCCCGGCCTGCCCCTGACAAACCTGACTGATGCCCTCCGGAGCAAAGCAGAGTTTTTCAATACGAAAACCGGCTTTTTCAATAATCGTAACCTGACGTTTGATTGCGCTGCGGGTAACGATCACCAGTAAAATTTTGGTATAACTCTGCCGGTAGGTTCCGATATTGATATAATCAACGATAATCTCCTCCCGCGAATACGGAGTTTGCCGGCCGGACTGCAGATCGATAATCTCCCGGATTTCCTGGGCATCCAGGGAAGGGATTTCCAGGTTCTTGGTGATGGCCAAATGCAGCGGAATGACCGCGACGATATACGGATTCTTGATTTTCAGATCCTTAATTATCTTGGCAATCATCGCGGCGATATCATCTTCACTCAAGCCCTGGATAGGGTAATGAAGAAGATTGACAAATTCGGTCTGTCGTCCGGTCTTCTTCCAATAAGACAGCGTCAGCTCTTCGCCGCTGAAATCAATGCCGATAACATCTCGATTTTGGTCAACACGTATCATTGTTTATAAGACCTTATCTGCTTCCCGAAAGTTGAATTATCTTATTCTTTTTTCTGGTTTTACCCGTCATTCATCACTTATAACTTGTCACTCCGCGCCATACTGCATGCGCCAGTCCAGGATAACCCCGGCCCGGGTCGACTTATCCCGCATATCTTTTTCGATCACGCATTCGACACGGCACGTGCCCGATTCCTTATCTAATTTCGCTACGCACCGGATAATGAATACTAGGGAAAATATGGAAAACCGCACGGCCGCGACCAAACCGGACCATTGTTCTTCTTCCTCAGCGGTCAGCACGACAGCCTGGCCGACCTGTCCGACAATCGAACCTTCCGTCGTAAAAGCCCGATCGTCCGCGGTCGCCTCCGCTCCATCCTCCCCGCAGCGAAACTGCAGGACCTTCTCTACCAGCGCATCACTTAGCCCCAGCGCGGACAAAGCCGTCGCGCCCGCCGTATTGATATTGACTTTTCCCGATCCATATACCGTAAGGAACGGCTCTATCCGGTAATAAACCGCGGGAGTTATGCCTTTAACATACCACAACTCTTCTATGGTTTGAAAGGGGAAATTTTTGCAGGCGTACCCGTAGCGCAGCCCACTATAATAGTCGTCTTCGGCCCCGTCCGCCAACGACGCGCCGTCGCTGTCTCTCCAGTCGATAATAGCGGAAGCGATCGCACCGGCCGTAGCCGGGTCCAGTTCCGCGGTCCGCTGGATAAGCCGCAGCAATTCCTCGCGGCCGGAAGTATTGACATTAAGCCGGCTTTCGGCATCGGCCGCTCCATACATCGTCTTGAGCGTATCTGCCGCGGATTCACCGGCGGCATATTCCTGAGCGTCGTAGGTATACCCGACGGTAAACGTGCCTCCGTCCAGTGCGGCGGCACAAAAAGTCCCGGGATCATAACTCCACGGCTGATGCAGATCAATATACTCGCTTTTCTTATCAATATTGCCGATAACCGCAATCGCCCGTTTCACTCCGGCCTCAGCGATACATTGCAATTTATTGCGGGCTTCGATGCGGCTTAAGAATTCCAGGCGCTGACGGACCCCGTCGCCCAGGTATAACGCGAACACGCTCAGCAAACCGAGCGTCCATAATACTAAAACCAGGACACTCCCTTTTTCCCGCCCCCGGGACGCAGTATTTTCCGGTTTTCGGTATTTCACTGTTCGCCAAGGCCTCCGATTGGAAGAGAAATAGTTTTCACGAGCCGTTCGACGGTATCCCCGGCCGGGATCTCCAGGGAAATTCGCACGGCCAAAGGATATGCTCCGGCTTGGATAACGCCCTCCGGAGGCCACTGTGGAACCCAAAAAAACAGGTTCTTTTCCTTATCAAAAAAATAATACGCAAAATCAAGATCCTGAACCCCCTCGACCATAACCCGCGAATCCGGTTGTTGGGCGGATAGAAGACAGTCGACACTGCCTCTCTGCACGGTTTGCGAATCGGAATCGTAACTATAGTTAATACGGCTGATCGGAGAGGGATTTTGATTTTCCCGGGCCGTCTGGGCGATAACGGCGGGAAATTCCAGACTCGTCGAAGTTCCGCTGAATTCAATATTATTAAAGTAAAGACAATTTTTCAGGTCCATGCCGATGCGATCGACAAAGATATTTACATCGATAGCCGAAGACTTACCGGAGACGCGTTCCCAAACTTTTATACCGTTGGACAACATGCCGTATATCGCCACGGCGATTATCGCTACCAGCACGCTGGCCAGCATCATTTCCACAAAAGTGAAACCACGCCGCGAGCTCAACGCGTAAATAATTCCGGCGCTCCGGCCCTCGGCCGGCCGAGCAGGGTTTACCTTAAAGTTCCCGGGATGATCAATAAGTAGCATTGCTGAAATTCCGTTTCACCATGGTTACCCGCTGAATTCGGCATTGTTTAAGGCCCTGCCGCCACTCTGCCCGCGCATCCAAACGATATAATTCCTGCTGTACGTCCACAAGATCCAAAGTCACTTGCCAGGCACAAGGAGTTGTCCCCAGCATAACCGTACCGGATAACTGCTGCGGCATAAACGTTTCCCACGGTTGATCCAGGATATCCTGTATCCGCCACATCTCCTCATTAACCAGCCATTGCGCATTAACCCGGTTATCAAAAAATCTTGAAGTGTCCAGGGTGACCAAAAAAACTTCAAAAATAACCACCATTCCCAGCGAGAGGATCATGGTTGCGGCCATAACTTCGACCAGCGTAAAACCCCGGGTCCGATCAGTCCCAATTCGTAACATCATCATTTCCCTCTTGCCCGTCCTTGCCCAGGGAAAACAGGTCATAATCCTGCGGCCGGTGCTGCCCGGGCGATTTGTATTCATAGGTCCGGCCCCAGGGATCAACCGGGTCTTTTTCCAGATACGGACCGTTCCAGTTGTTTGCCGTGGACGGTTTGGTCAATAAAGCCTTCAACCCTTCACCGGTTGTCGGAAACTGCCCGTTATCCAGCTCATATAATTTCAACCCGGTGGCGATATTTGCCCGCACATCCGCGCGCGCGGCGGCTACGCGCGCCTGCTCGGAACGCCCGGCCAAACGCGGCAGCACCATTGCCGCCAACGCTCCGATGATAATCACCACCAGCATTAGTTCAATCAAGGTAAACCCGCTTTTCCTGTTCATTGTTCCCTCCTCTGATTTTCCTGTATTTCTTAATTTACGGATATCTCGTCTTTTTATTTTTACCTTTTTACATGTTCCTTGGCTTTTGCGACCATCGGCCTCCGGTTTCTTTCTGTGGACAACGGTCCGTGGACTATGGACCGTTTACAATCCCCTTACATACTCCAGCCACAGTTTCTCCAGGTCGACAAGACTACGTATCTGGGTCGGATATGCGCCTTGCAATGCCTTCTCTATCGAGTCTCCATTACGGAGCTTTCGGCAAAAATTAATAAAACTATCCGTTCCGTAGCGCTCGGTCAGAAACATCACCAAAGAAAAAGCCTGGACATAATATAATTCGACCAGTTTATTATCGCTGACAAAAAGAACCGTCGTTTCTTCTCCGCCGAGAGTGACTCCGCGCATGCGAATGGTCGCGTTATCCCGCAGCGTCCGCACGTCCAGCCGCATCATATCCTGCAGCGACAGCAGTACCTTATCCCGGACAAACTTCCGGAACAAAACCACACGCTGATCCCGATTGTTTTTCTCTTCCCATTGGGCCACGCCTTCATCCAGCCACAACGGGACCTCGCCCTTAAATCCGACGAAATCACGAAAAACCAGGTGGGCTATTTCATGCGGTAATATCGTATTCAGGAAATCTTCACTCCCCGCAAAGCTGCTGATCTCTTTACGCGTATAATTAGCCATGCCGTTCGACCATTCCGCCTGTCCGGAGGCCCGGATATACGCGGCATGATCGGGAAAAATAAAAATTTTTACCCGATTTTCCCATTTCCAAAAATTAGAATACCGCGCATAGCCCAGGTCATCGGCAATCGAGTTGTAATAATCTTCGGCTTTGCGCGCCGTATTTTCGGCAAAATCCTGGTGTTCCGGAGCATAAGACACGACAAAATGTTCCCCGCGTATTTCCGGCCATGCCCCGGCGGACCATCCCGCCGATGCGGCCGATAAAAAAAACAGCACGGCAAAACCCGTTCGTATTTTCAAGATTATTGTACCATCATGTTCAGTTGGAAAACCGGCAACAGCATGGAAATAATAATAAACCCGACCACTATCCCCATCCCCAGGATCATCAGCGGTTCCAAAAGATTGGTCATTACTTTCACCGCTTCATCGGTCTCGGACTCATAGGTCAGGGTAAGTTCCTGCAGGGCCTCTTCAAGTTTCCCGGATTCCTCACCCACGCTCACCAGATTGACCATGAATTTCGGAAATACCGCCGACCGGTTCAACGTTTGTCCAAACGAGCCGCCCTGTTCAATCACCTCATACACATGCTGCAGCTCATTGCGGATTATCTCATTATTTAAGGTCGGGATACTGATCTGGATCGCCTTCAGCAATTGGATCCCGCTGATCAGCAGCAATTCCAAAGTCCGGCTGAACCGGGCCAGCTCGGCCCTTAAAAATATTTCTCCGAATAACGGTACGTGCAGTTGGACATAGCTCATCAATAACCGTTCACGTTTGGTCCGGTTGTGCCGCCGCAGGACCCCGACCGCCAGCAGGATCACGCCCCCGGAAACAAACCACACCCAGGGCTGGGTCAGGAAATTACTGACGCCGATAAGGATTTTTGTCGGTAACGGCAGTTCCTGACCGACCCGGGAAAAAATCGTCAGTAACCGGGGCATCACAAACGTCAGCATGAAAATTATCGTACCAATCCCGACGATAGCCATCAATACGGGGTAGGTCAATGCCGTACGCACCTGGGAAAACATTTGCTCCTGCTTAAAGCGATATTCGGCAATACGCAGCAGCGCCTGGTCCAGCGTCCCGCTTTCTTCACCGGCACGCACCAGAGACAAATATAACGGAGAAAACAGCTGGGGAAACAAAGCCAATGCCGAAGAAAGCGTTTTCCCGTTTTTAATTTCACTGCGTACCGTTTCCAGCACGGTTTTAAAATACGGATTAAGCGATTGATCCGCCAGAATAGTCATTGCCTTGAGAATCGGGACCCCGGATTTAAGCAAAATCGCCAACTGCCGGGTAAATACGGTCACGTGTTTACCTTTTACCGCCCGGACAATCCCGGCGAACCTCGCCCCCGAAGACACCGTCCCCGACTGGACCTCTTCCACCCGCACCGGAACATAGCCCAGCTGATTGATCCGCTCGATAGCTTCATCCCGCGAAGCCGCGATAAGCTGCGATTCCACGATATTCCCCGGCCCCTTTTTTGCCCGATATTTAAATATTGCCATCGGTTTCTCCACTGGTATTATGTTCGTTCATTTTTTCAATAATATAATGGTTCAACGCGTTGCGTTCATCATTGGTAATGTTGACGAAACACACGGCCAAGTGAACCTCTCCCCCGGGCAACGAATCACACCGCACGACACGCGCCAAACATTCGATGGACTGCGGCATTTGCGGCAGGGTAAAACGGACGCACAACAAACCTCCGGCAGCCATCGCCTTATGCCCAACAATCAACAGGCCGCCGGCACTTATATTCTTCGTCACCGCCTGCGATGAAAAAGAATTAACCGGCCTTGCCGATTTGAATACACCGAACCACACCGGTACGGCTATATCCAGCCGCTCATGGATACGCCGGTCCGGAGTGTTTATGAGTTCAATCCCTTCCGGGATATACCCCAGTTCAATGATTTTTTTCCGGGCATCCTCTTCCGATCCGGCATACATTATCGATTCGATGCTGTCTCCGCCATGTTTTTTAGCTATGTATTTATACGCCGCCATACCAACACCCGGGAGTACTACTTTCTGCTTCGTTCAAGATAACGATTCAGCCGGTTACGTTCCGCATTCGATAGATCCAGGAAACACGCCGCGATCTCAAAATCCTTATTCGGAACGAGTTCCGTACAGCGCACCACCCGGGCTAAACAAGCTATGTTTTTTTCTTCATCGGTAAGCATAACGGCAAGGTCCAGGATTTTGCCCGGAGCGATATACTCGGAACTGCTGAATAATACTCCTCCGGCACTAATGTTTTTAGTGACCGCCATTATTTCCGGTTCAAAAGCGCGTTGCGCGTTATCCGGGGTTTTTGTCCGGAAGATTTTAAACCGCACATAAATGCTGCCTTCGATACGTTCATAAATCCGGCGATCGGATACCGACGGCGTTGTCGTTTTCTGCGGCGCAGCCGCTGCCGAAAGCTCCGCCGGAGCCGGAGGGATTGACGCGGCAACCGGTTTTACCGGCTCCGGTTCGAGCGCCGGAGAAACCGGCGGTAATTCATCCGACTGGGTCACCCGCAGGATTTCATCCGGAGTGGTGATCCCCTGCAATACTTTTACCCAGCCGCTTTGACGCAACGTTCGCATGCCTTGGTTTACCGCATGCTTTTTAATCTGATCGCTCGACGATTTCTGAGAAGTCAGCTTTTTTATTCCCTCATCAAGCAGTAATATTTCATGGATCGCCGTCCGTCCGAAATATCCGGTAAAATTACAGGCCTGGCAGCCTTTCCCCCGATACAAGGTCATCGCCAGCGGATTATCCTGACCCAGCTCCCGGGCAATTTGTTCCTTGACGCTGTCCAGCACTTGTTTATCTTCTTCGTTACAATGCGGACAATTAACCCGGATCAGGCGCTGGGCGATGAACGCGTCCACGCTTGAAGCCACCAGGTAAGGTTCCAGCCCGATATCGATAAGCCGGGTAATCCCGCTGGCCGCGTCGTTGGTATGCAGGGTGGAAAAAACCAGATGACCGGTAAGAGCCACCCGAATAGCAATCTCGGCGGTTTCCAGGTCGCGCACTTCTCCGACCATCATTACATCCGGATCATGCCGCAGCATACTGCGCAGCCCGCGGGCAAAATCCAGCCCTACTTCCGGAGTAATCTGGATCTGGGTCACCCCTTCCAATTCGTATTCGATCGGATCTTCGATGGTAATGATCTTGCGTTCGCTGGTATTTATCGTCGATAAACACGCGTACAATGTCGTTGTTTTTCCGCTTCCGGTCGGCCCGGTAACAAAGATGATCCCATGCGGTTTATTGATCAGGCCGCGAAAAAACTCCAGTTCCGTATCCGTAAGCCCCAATTTATCCAGGCCGAAGAGCATAACCGTCGGCAAAATACGAATAACCACGCTCTCCCCATGCGGGGTGGGAATGAATGAAACCCGCAAATCCAGGGTTTCCCCCTGTACTTTCACGATCGCCCGGCCGTCTTGCGGCACGCGGCGTTCCACGATATTCAAATTCGCCATCAGTTTAATCCGGGAAAGAATCGGGGTAAGAAAATTTCCCAATTCCGGAGAGACATTGGCATCATAGAGAATCCCGTCGATACGATAACGCAGACGCAATTTAGAACGATACGGCTCGACATGAATGTCGGTCGCCCGTTTTTTATACGCCTCGAGAATAATCTGGTTGACCAGCTGAATAACCGAGGCCGATTCCCCCCGCTCTTCCAGATCGGCAACGCCGCCCTGCTGTTCCCGGTTGGCCGCCTGCGAGGATTCATAGTTCTTTTCGGTCATGATCTTATCGAGCGTTGCCGCGCCTAATCCATAATATTTTTTGACCATATCGGCGACGTCGGCTTCGCAGCCCAGGCTCATTTTGATACTGTAGCCCATGTGCGTGCGGATCTCGTCCAGTTTTTTGATCTCCAAAGGATAGGCAACGACAATGGTCAATACCCGGTTATCCAGAGATACCGGAACAAATTGGTAATAGGCCGCGATTTTAACCGGGACTTTTCCGATCAGGGGCTTATCGATAACGGTTTGTTTCAGGTCGCAATACTCGATATGCAGTTCCGCGGCAATCATCGCCAGTAAATCCGACTCCGGAACATTGGCGTACTGGGCAATCAGCGGGATGGGTGAGATTTGTTTCTTTTCCGCTTCCGAAAAATAAGCCTGCAAACGCTTTTCATCAACGTTTAATCGGCTTTTTAAAAGCTGGATAACGATTATATCGGTCTTTTTATCCATAATAATTATAGTTGCAATACCTTAGGCTCTTGTCCATAAGCACCTTTTGCAATAGGCCACCGTTTTGTGAAGATATTGCTTTTATTATGGCATTGATCGACGGTTTTGTCAATGCAAACACCCGCGGGATACTACGCACGAATCGACACGAATTAAAATCCCGGCTTTTCTTTCTTCCCTGTTCTTTAACTAAGGTCTGTTGACCGGGGACTAAAGAATCCGGGTTTATCCCAAAATGCTTTTAATGCAGCGCGCCGATCATATAGAAACGGTCTTCCGGCTTCTGGTCGAATTCGCCTTTGATGATCCGTTGACAGCTATTCAGGGTGTCTTCAAGCACGACATATTCGCCGTGGCGCCCGGTATACGACTCGGCGACTGAAAACGGCTGGGTCAGAAAATACTGGAGTTTGCGCGCCCGTTCATAGATCAACCGGTCATTCATGGAAAGTTCGTCGATCCCGATTACCAGTACGATCTTGCGCAATTCTTCATAGCGTTGAAAGATCTGCAGTACCTGCTGGGAGATATCGAAATGTTTTTGTCCGACAACATCCGGGTCAAGATTGGCGCAGGAAGACAGCAGCGGATCAATTGCCGGATACAAACCCAGCTGAACCTTTTCACGCGAAAGAACAATAACCGAATCGAGAAAACTGAATATCGCGACTACAGCCGGATCGGTCAAGTCATCCGCCGGCACATATACCGCCTCGATCGAGGTGATCGATCCGCCCACACCTTCGGAAGTCCGGATGCGTTCATGGAATTCACTGGCTTCGGATATCAGCGTCGGCTGATACCCGGTTTCCGAAGGGACCCGTCCGAGCAGCGTGGAAATCTCCTGCCCGGCCTGCAGAAAACGGAAAATATTATCGATAAACAGCAGCACATCCTTATTCTGACGCTGGATGTTTTCCGCCAGGGTCAATCCGGTCATCGCCACTTCGTAACGCGCTCCCGGAGGCTCATTCATCTGGCCGAACACAATCTTCATTTTGGACAGGATATCGTGACGGGCAAGTTCAAAATACAATTCATTGCCTTCACGCACACGCTCTCCGGCCCCGGTAAACACGCAAGTACCTTTATGACGTTTCACGATATGCTGGATAATTTCCAGGGTCAGCACGCTTTTCCCCATGGCCGCGCCTCCGAGAATCCCGTTTTTACTGCCTTTAACCAGCGGAAACAGCAAATCGATGATCTTGATCCCGGTTTCCAGCATCTCGACATGGTCGCGGGCTTTGACATTCGCGTGACGGCGGACCTGGGTGCCTTTGGGCGGCTGGCGGATTGCCTGTGTTTGCGTGGCCTTGATCGGGCCTTTCTGGTCGATCGGCTCCCCCACGACATTGATCAGACGGGTATACATCTCATCTCCCACCGGGATCTCGATCCCGCTGCCGGTGACAAACGCCGGGGAATTGCGCTGCAGGTTCTGGGTGGAATTGATCGAAATACAGCGGGCGATATTATTCGGCAGATGTTCGGCCACCTCCAGGATTATCTTAAACCCGTCGACCGTAAAAGTATAAATAACGTCATAAATATTCGGGACCTCTTCCTGCCGGGAAAACTTCACATCGACTACCGGCCCCTGTACGGCAATCACCAGCCCGATAATATTTTTTTTATCCGTATTTCCGTTACTCATGCAATAACCTCGCCGCAAATAATTCCCGCATATTCTGGTCGATAATTTCATGCCGGGTCCGGAAGTATTGAAACCGCAGCTTTTTGTCCAGGTCTTTTATGCGTTCATTGCAATTTTCCAAATGCATAAACCGTGCCGCCTGTTCCGCCAGACGGCTCATCCCGAAAATCTCGAAAATTTTCTGTCCCAGCCACAAATACACCAGGTACTCGACGATATGCCCCAGTTCGGACTCAAAAACGATATCGCTCATGCCGATATTGGTCGGCTGCTTATCCGCATCCGGAATAAACGGCAAAACCTGCACCACCTCGATCCGCTGCGAGGTAAACGACAGCGCCCGCGGAAAAACAATACTTATTTTACCCAGCTGGCCTTTGAGTACGCTGCTGCTCAGATAGTCCCGTAACTGCAGGGACTGTTCCAGCCGCTGCTCGTCAATCACCCCGGGAAAATTGGCGAATACCATTTTTTTTTGTTCAAGATATAACTGGCCGCGTTTACCGATAATGATCAGTTTGCCGCCGCCCGCCTCGATCAGCGCCATGGCCTTATTCATTACCTGAGCGTTCAGTCCGCCCAGAAGCCCGGCATCGGTAGTAACGGCCACGACACCGGCCGGGCTGTCGGTCTGCCGGATAAACGGATGGCGCACCTGCTGCACATCCAGCCATTGAAAAATCCCGGCCAGGGCATCCAGATATAAACTATACGTCTTTATTTTTTTTTCCAGAGTCTGATACTGTGCCGCGGAAATAAGCTTGAGCACCTCCACCAGCTTGCCCAGCGAACGGTAGAATTCCATATCCCCTTTTAATTGCGCAATCGGAATCATGGCACCCTCACCCGGTACCGGCAGCCGGATTTATCACTGTTTATTTTCCTGATTGAAATAAAAATAAATCGCCTCTTCCAAATTAGCGATACTTTCGTCAACGATGATCTTACTGTCCCGTAATTGCTGAGGAAGATTAGGGAACCATTCGCGTATTTTCCGGTAAAAATCGTTTTTAAATTTCCGGATCTCCTCGCGCGGCAGTTCGTCCAGCACTTCCCGATTCAAAGCGTACATATCGATAACCTGCTGTTCCATCGGCACGGGATTATTTTTGTCCTGGATCAGCAATTCGGTAATCGCTTCCCCTCTTCGCAGTTTTTTCTGCGCTTCTTTAGAGAGTTCCGTTGTACGCAGCTGGGTCATTTGCAGCAGTTCTTTGTACTGCAGATATTCCAGGCGCAGGCTGCGGCTGGGACCTTTCATCGACGACCACTGGGCCCGGTTACCGATACGGGAAACCGATAACCCGACATCGATCGCCGGCCGGATCCCTTTATTGAACAATGCCGTACTAAAATAAATCTGGCCGTCAGTCATGGAAACCAGGTTGGTCGGGATATATCCGGTAACATCACCCTGAAGCGTTTCCACAATCGGCAGAAAAGTCATCGCGCCTCCGCCTAATTCCGGGTTCATTTGCGCCGCCCGTTCCATCAATTGAGAATGCAGGTAGAAAATATCTCCGGGATACGCTTCACGGCCCGGAGCGCGGTTAAGCAGTAACGATATCTGGCGGTATATCCAGGCATGCCGGGTCAGATCGTCAAAAACAACCAGCACGTCTTTGCCGTTGAGCATAAAATATTCACCGAGCATGGCCGCGGTATAGGGAGCCAGATACTGTTCACCCACCGACGTAGAGGCAACTCCGCTGACAATAAGGCTGTAATCGAACACGCCCTTTTCTTCAAATAACGAGATGGTCTTCACCAGAGTCGAATAAGGCTTGCCGATCGAACAATAAATACAAATAACGTTATTTCCCTTTTGGTTGATAATCGCGTCGGTGGTAACCGTGGTTTTTCCGGTTTGACGATCTCCCACCAGCAATTGGCGCTGGCCGAGCGCCAGCGGCATAATCGTATCGATTATCCGGGTACCGGATTCCAGGGTCCGTTCCACTGTGGACCGGTCCATGATCCCGGGAGCATCGCGGAAAACCAGGTATTCTTCATCGGCCGCGATCGGTCCTTTGCCGTCAACCGGTTCGCACAACGCATTCACGATCCGGCCGACAAACGCGTTTCCCACCGGCAGGTATAAAGACTGGGCCTTGCTGTAGACCTTATCCCCGGCTTTAATATGCGCCTTGGGACCCAGGATGAGTATTTGCACATCCTGTTCGGTAAAACCCATCACGATACCGCGTAATCCGCCGTCAAAAGCCACGATCTGGCCGTTGATGCATGAAGGCATATTCTCCGCCAACACGATAAATTCACGGACGGTCTTTACCCGTCCGACTTCTTTAATATCAAATCGTATCGCCGCGTTGTTATTGTCTGGCCCTGACAATGGACTCACGTATTACCTCTCGTATCCGGTTTACAAAACTTCCGTCGAAAACAAGATTGCCGACATTGATCACCATACCGGCAATCAGCTCCGGGTGCGTGGTTTCCCGGATCTCCAGATTGCGGTCGAGTTCTTCCAGCAGCCGGGACTGGAGCCGTTGCCGCTGTTCCTCCGTAAGCGGAAAAGTCGTTTGAATATCGGCATAGGTCACTTCGTCCAGCACCCGCAAACGTTCAAGACTGCTTAAGCCGGTAGTAATCAACGCC
>JAQULA010000012.1 GCA_028718845.1 Candidatus Omnitrophota bacterium | reverse complement strand
CCCGAAAAGCGAGACTCCGGCCATGATACTGATCAGCAGCCAACTCGGCTGAGCAAGCGACCCCATGTTCCAGAACACGATCCCGTGCAGGTCTTCGACCCGCATCACCGCCATAATCAGCATAAACAATGACGAACAGATGAAACTGATCATCACCCCGGAAAGCAGCAGCCCGTTCATATTCAAAAAGCCTTTATGACTGCCCAGCAAATACACAATCCCGACGATACATACCGCGCCCAAAAATCCGGACACCGGGATCGCAATGATCCCGACACTGCGGTGCAATTGAAACACCAGCGTGGCACAAACCCCTAAAGCCGCGCCGCCGGAGATTCCCAGCGTATACGGTTCAACCAGCGGATTACGGAACATCCCCTGCAAAATAACCCCGGCCACGCTCAACGCGCTGCCCACGGCAAACCCCAGGACAATCCGCGGCAGGCGGAGAGTCAATAAAATACTGCGCACCGAAGGGTCTACCTCGGTCCGCCGGAATACCGCCACCAGTTCGGAAAATGATACCGCAGCCGCGCCGACCATCATACTTGCCAGAACCGTCGCCGCCAGGGCAATCATCAGGATCAAAATTCCTTGGCCGAGATTTATATTTTTTTTATTCATCGCCCGCCGTCCTGCGGATGGAAAAACCCGATCAGGCATTCCAATGCCGCCACAAAATTGTCCGGGGTCGGATCGCACAACACATACGGATCCACGCAATAAATCCGCCCGCCGCGTACCGCGCTCATCCGGGGATACTTTTGCCACTGACGTTTTTCGTCGTCGCCGGCAACCCCCATGGTCGCGATAACAATAACATCCGGATCGGCCGCGATCACGCTTTCCCGGGAATAAATTCCGGATGACGCTTCCCGGGCGATATTTATTCCCCCGGCGCGCCGGATAAGGTCGTCGATAAAAAAATCCTTATTCATGGTAAACAACGGATTGGTTCCCACCTGGATAAACACTTTCAGCCGCGGTAAACCCGCCACCCGCTGCTGCAGGGAAACAACCTTTTCCCGCGCCTGGCGGACTATTTCCCGCGCCTCGGCCGATTTCCCCACCACCTCGCCCAGCAGCAAAAACTGATCGCAGATACCGGACAAATCGCGCACTTGCGGCAACTCGACCACCGGAATCCGCAGATTTTTCAACTGCTCCCTGGCGCGGGCATTGGTCAACGGAGTCGCTATTACGACATCGGGTTTCAACGCCACGATCTTTTCGATATTTACGTCCACGATCGTGCCGACTTTTTCTTTTTCCCGAGCCGGTTGCGGCCGCACGCAATAAGTCGTAACCCCGACCAGGCGGTCCGCTACTCCCAGCCGGTACAATTCCTCGGTAACAAACGACCCCAGGGATACGATCCGCTGCGGCACCGGCGCGGCCATGGCCATACTTCCGAGCAGAACGCCGAAAAAACCGACGCATATGCGCAGCCAATAATTTTTATTAACCATCCGGGTCCCCCCAACAAAAAAATCCTTAAGACCGTCAACGGATCTTAAGGATTGCACCCTGCTTACTTCATCCTTCCGCGAGGACTACATCGTGTTCACCGATTCACAGGCAGGTCTTCTGACTTTTCCGCTTCTTTGACCGCCTTCCCATCCTTATTACGGATAGTGGCTTTACTCCTTTGTCAAAAAAGTCCCTTTCCCGATACCGGGAAAGGCGGAATTACAGCGGCGGGACCGTGATGGATTCGCACCATCTTCCCTATTAAGCTTGTTTTACCAAGCGCCTGTTACATTTCCTTTATATCACACTGCGCCCTATTGTCAAGCCGGGCGCAGAACTTTTGCTTTCGGCGGATAGCGGCCGCAGGAAAATTTCTCCCCTTCCGGGCAATATTCCAGCGCAACGCACTTCGCCCCGGCCCGCGCAAAAATACACGGCAGCTCGGCACGGCAAATATTCAGCATTTCATCGGCCAATTGGCGGATTTCCCATTGCGCCCGGCTGCAGCAGCGCTGCTCGAAAAAATGGAGCAATTCCCGGCAATTCATGGTCACCACGATTTTGGTCTCCGCCGCCTGCGGCAGGACAAACCGGGCGTCCTGATTGGCCGCTTCACCGCTTTTGCCTTTTTCTTTAAACCGCGCCAGCAAGACATTATAACTTACCTGGATCTCCTGCATAATCCGCAAAAATTCGCTTCGCAGCACTTCATCGCCGGCAATCGACGGGGGTATTATGTAATCGAAATGATCGGCTTTAACATAACGCTGGCTTTGCTGAGAATAACTCGCCACGCGGTGACGTACCAACTGGTGGGTCAACGCCCGGGAAACCCCCTGGATCGAAAAAGTGAACTTCACATGCTCCATCGGGCTTTCATGTCCGGATGCCGCGATTTTCCGGATAAACGCTTCCTGCTCCTGCGCTGATGCGGCCGCGTCATCAAAAATATCTCCGGCGAACTGCGCGGAATAGCATTGACGGCACGCGGCATAGATTAACGCCACGGCATCGCGGGAGACCTCCAAAAGTTTTACCTGTAAAGATACCTGGGACATAATTCCTTCCTTAATCGACCGGCACTGTCCCGCGCCAACCCCCGCGGTTATATCAGGCCCTGCTGTTCTTTTTCGATAACCCGCAAAAATAAGGCCACGATTTCCGGGTCAAACTGGGTTCCGGACACTTCTTGTATTTTCTGGATCGCCTTTTTCTGCGAACAGGCCTTACGATAGCGCCGGTTCGAGGTCAGCGCTTCGTAGGTATCGGCCAGCGCGATAATCCGCGCTCCCAGCGGAATCTCTTCCCCCTTTAACCCGTAGGGATATCCTTTCCCGTCCCAGCGCTCATGATGATGCAAAATCAGCGGAATAATCGAATGAAAAAAATGAATCGGCCGCAGGATATCCGCTCCGATCTGGGGATGGCCCTTGATTTCCTCGTATTCCCTGGCGGTCAATTTCGTTTTTTTGAACAATATTTTTTCGCTGATACCTATTTTCCCCAGGTCGTGCAATATCGATGCCTGTTTGACCCGCTCCACTTCATCGGGAGCCAGGCCCCTCTGCCGGGCGATCTCGGTAGCGTAATGCACGGTTTTCTCGACATGTTCCCCGGTATAGTGGTCTTTTATCTCAATCGTCTTGGCAAACGCGAAAATCGCTTCCGCCAGACTCTGATTCGCCCGTTTCGTCAATTTTTCCAGCTTTTCCTTGAGGAACTGCACATCCGCGCCTTCGTCAATATCGCGCGGCGGCGGCAGTTTCCCTTTTTTAACTTCGGAATAAGCGTATACCCGGTCTCCGCCCAGTTCCTTGACCTTGTTCAATACCGAATCGGCGATTTTGATAAAATCGCTGCCCCGGATAATCCGATCTTCGGGAAATGCCGCTACGGCAACGCTTAATTTTAATTTTACGCTGTGCTGCTTATCCCCGAATTTTTCCAGTTTAATAACATCGAGCAGGCGCTGGGCCAGAATTAAAGCGATCTCTTTGCCCGCGCCCGGGGTAACGATAATAAACTCCTCCCCGCCGTAGCGGATAACGGTGTCGTATTTGCGCACCATCCGCGTCAACTGCTTTGCCAGCTGCTTTAAGACCATGTCCCCAAACGGATGGCCGTAAACATCGTTGATCGATTTGAAATAATCGACATCGAGCATGATCACCGACAGCGGCAGGGCCTGGCGCTTGGCGCGGATATATTCCGCCTCGATCGCCTCTTCAAAATAACGGTGATTATACAGACCGGTAAGCGAATCGCGCAACGCCAGTTGTTTAAGCTTTATATTCGTCTCCAGCAACTCCCGGTTCAGCTTTTTAATGTCATGATCCAGCTGCTGGCGCTTTATCGCTCCGGCAAACATCATTCCGATCAAGCGCAGCAACGCCAGGCTGTCCTCGGTCCATCGCTTTTCCGCGAGCACACAGGTGAACCCGATGAATCCGAAAACCTCCTTTTCATGGACCAGGGGGATGCTGAGGACCGATTTTATATTGCCGGCTTCCCAATGTTTTTTTTCCAGGTGCGCCTCCGGAGGAAGCTCGCTCACCTGCGCTACCTGCACGGTTTGCTGCCGGCGGATTTGCTTGATCAGCCACGGCAGTTTTTCCTGCGAAAAATTCTGCATCAATTGCATGCGGGAATCAACCCCCGGCGCGCACCACTCGTGGGTATTATCCATTTTTTTATCGTCGCCGGAAAACAAAAAGACATAACTGCGGTCCACCCCGGCAAATTCGCCGGTTATCTTCAAGGCTTCATTGATTTTGCTGTCGGTTTCCCGCGGATTCAATAAAATAAACTGGGTCGATAAAGCGGTAATGATATTTTTAAACGCGATCCTGCGGCGCAGTTCTTCCTCAATACGTTTGCGTTCGGTCAGGTCGACAATCGTTCCGATAAACCCCTGCGCATTACCCTGCGGATCCCGGATCGCCGAAAAACTGACCTCAACCGGAATCAACTTACCGTCTTTGCCGAATAAAACCCCTTCTTCATTCCGGATGGTTCCTATCTGCAAAACTTTTTCCATGCTTTCCTGGGCGCGACGGCGCTGATCCGGAGGAATAAGCGAAAAAAGACTTTTCCCGATTAAATCGTCCAAGTCGCTGAACGCGAGCAGCTGCACCGCCTGTTCATTAGCCATAATGACCGTCGCTTTTAAATCCACCAGCAATACGGCAAGCGGACAGATCTCGACCAGGGTTTGATACAGCTCCAGACTTTCATGCAGGGCTTCCTGGACGGATGGATGTCCGGTGTTCCGGGTGGTTTCCAATTCGACGATTTTCGCCTGCAAAGCAGCGATATTTTCGATCAGTTGTTCTTTGGTGCTGGAATTATAATCCATAAGGCCTCAATAAAAACAACAATTTTCCCTTTCCCGGATGATGCGGGATATGGTAAGATTATAACGTCATCGTTAAGGATTTTCAAGAAAACAAATCGCGACAATGATAAACACGAACCAAAAAACCATTCTGAAACCGGATAAAGCCTGGTCACCAGACCCAAGACACCGGCGGAAGCGAGACGAGAAAAAAGACATAACCTCAATACGCACTATGCAATGCGATTTTCAATAACCGTTTAACAACCATCAGGCAATTATGACTATCGGCCATTACCCCGCCAGCCCGGAAAAAGAGCGGGCCTTAGCGAACATGTTCGAACGCTTAGGGATACGCGAAGCGGACATCGAAGAACGGTTTATCCGCGCCGGCGGCCCCGGCGGACAAAAAGTCAACAAATCCTCGACCTGCGTTTATCTCAAACACCGGCCCAGCGGAATTGAAGTTAAATGCCAGCAGGCCCGTTCCCAGGCCTTAAACCGTTTCCTGGCCCGCCGGATCCTGGCCGAAAAAATAGACCTGATTGTCCGAAGAGAACACAGTGCCGAACGGCAGCGCATCGCCAAAATCCGCAAGCAGAAACGAAAACGTTCCAAACGGGCGCAGGAAAAAATATTGAAAAACAAAAAAGCCCGTTCGCAAAAGAAAACCCAGCGCGCATTTACCCCCGCGGCGGAAGACTTCTAAAATTCGATACTGACGGCAAACCCGAACCCGGCCCCGGCCGCGTCCCAGGCGAAATCCTTCCAGCTAAACTCCTCATCGCTGAATTCTTTCGCCGCCCCGACGGCCAGCGACGTGCAAACCGCCGCGGTTTTCGCTTTGGATTCGGAATTGAAATTCCGGATATAAACATTATAAGCCAATGTTTCCAGCAAAAACCCGGCAACAAAATGCTCGGCCTTGTCCTGGGCAAACCATTCATCCCGTTTGTCATCGGCACACGCCCGGCCCGGAAAAACCAGCGCGCAAAGCGCGGCAATAATGATTATCCCCGCCTGATATTTTATCCGGTTCGACATATACATACCTTTATTGTAATATCCCGGCACCTTCCCGGCAAGCCCCCCTAGCGATACCGGTTATAAAAATAGCCGTTAAAATCATGCCCGTGGATTTTCATGGCGTGAGAAAACGACGCGGCCAACGCTTCGATTTCCTGTTTCTGCGCGGCCAGGGTTTCCGTATAAAACGCCTCATCCCGCATAAGCCGCGCGTAGTTCCCGGTCAATTCCGGATAGGCCTGGGACAGGCAGGGCATCAACCGGTCCATGCCCGCCATGGTGAAATTCAACAACTCGCCCTCGATCCGGCTCATCCCGGACAGCCGGGAAAAAACCCCCACTCCTTCAAAAAGCCACGGAAGTATCGGGCAAAGATACGGAACCACGGGAACCTTGGCGTCGGTTAACGCCGCAATCGTTTCCAGGCTCTGCTCCAGGGCCACCGCCCGCGGTTCAATCAGCCGGCGCAGCGATTCCGGCAGGACATCCACGGTAAAATAAACCGCCGCGCACAAATCATTGTCCAGCAAAGCCAGATGATCAAGGATCCGCGGTGAACGGCTGAGAATGACAAACCGTATATTTTCGCGCACCAGCACTTCTAAAACCGACCGGGTAACCCCGTAATCCGATTCCACCGGCTGAAAACATTCCGTGATCGACCCCAGCAACACCTTTTGCGGCCTGACCCGTTCGAGTTCCCGCTCCAGGATCTTTGCGGCATTCATTTTTACTTTGACATAACTTCCCCAGGGACGGCGCTCTTTAAGGCTGGTTTTGCTGGTTTGCGCGTAACAAAAACCGCAGCCCATGGCGCAACCCTGGTAAGGATTGATAACATACGGCGCCAGGTCGATGCCGGTCGGACGCAGTATGGTGGAAACGGTCATTTCTATAATTTCGGTCCGGCTCATTTTGATTCCATGACCTTCTTCAGTTCTTCGGCCAGAATACGGTGCCCGGCCGCGTTAAGATGGCAATAATCAAGGAAAAACCGGGAGGTTCCGGATAACGAACCGCTCTGTTTCCGAAACAAGGTATCCAGGTCTATGCACCGCGCATTGCTCACGCCCCGCAACCCCTGTTTAATCATGTCCTGCATGTCCGGAGTAATCAAATAGCGGTGCCGGATCCAGGAATGTTCGATCTCCCTCCGGACAAGCGCACTATCTTCCGGCAGTTCGGAGGCAGCTTCCCGTTCGGCACGCATCAATCCCCAGACATACGGATAATTGACCGGCGGAATAACATAAATAAAGGTCACCCGCGGATGCGCGCGGATCAGGGATTTTAACTCGTAAACGCGCAGGCGAAACACGGCCTTCTGCACCGCCACCGCGGTACGATTAAGCGGCGGCCATTGTTCTTTGGTCGGACCATGCATAATGGCATACCTCCGCGGTTCCGTAAGTTTCAGCATTTCCATCAGACGGTTACAGCAATTATGCAGCCCGTACGAACACTCGCTGACCAGGGAAAATATTTTCGGCAGGGCATAACGCATCGCGAAGCTAAACGTTCCCTTCCATTGGCCGCGGTTCAACAGTTCCAAATATTCGTTGTTACCGGAAAAAATAACGCAATAACGGATGGAGTTTTTCGCCAGCGCCCGGTGCAGATAATAGATAACCTCGGAAAGCGGCGCCCCGACACTTGACTTATTGGCTATCCTCAATTCCGGAAAAAAACCGTTAAGCACTTCGGAATAACGGCTTTGCGGGTCGGCAAGCCCGGTCCCATACGAAGCCGAACCTCCCAGGCAAAGAACATCAACCGCCGGATTAAATCCGGAGGCTTCTTCCAATTTAAACGTCACATCCCTTAAAAGATAAAACCGGCTGCCGCGGCCGGCCGAAGCGCGAACTCCGACTTCGATCAATCCTATTGCCGCCAACACAATCAACAGCAGTATTTTCTTACGCGATAGCGGCTTCAACGGATCCCTCCGGAATAATCGGCATTCAACCCCGGTTTTAAATCCGGGCCTCCCGGCTTGCCGATTAAATTATTCACAAACGCATTTGTCATGCGAAACCCCTCCTGCCGCAGCCGGGTAATCACATATTCCGTTCGCCGCAAAGCAACGGCCTCATCCCGGGTATCCGGAGCCCGGCAATCGATACCGTCATAATACACGAACGGATTGATCTGCTCGATTTTCGGGATCACGGCTTTATGGACGATAAGAAACCTCAGGCTTTCTTCACAATCCTCTTGGGTTTCACCGGGAAACCCGACAATAATGCTGACCCCGAACCGTAGCCCGGCGGCATGCAATTTTTTAAAAAACAGCGCGGCATCGGCAGGGGAAAACCCCTTGCGCATCCGCCGCAGCGTCTGCCCGGAGCCGGACTCCAGGCCGATAAACAGGTTATAACAACCGCTTTGTTTCAATTTGCCCAGCAGCGGCTCCGGCATATCCGGGCGAATACCCATCTGCGCTTCCCAGGCAATACTGCCGAATTCGGCGATCACCGCATCGCAAAAATCCTCCAGGAATTTCAGATCGGTATTGATCATCGAATCATGAATGACAAACGTATCCACTTCCTGTTCCTGTTTATGAAAACGGATTTCCGAAAGAACGTCATCGATATCGCGCATTCGTACTTTAGTATACAAAAGACGTTCCGAACAAAACCGGCAGGTCCGGCGACATCCCCGCGATAACAGCAAAGAAACGGTCTTTTTCCGGGGATATTCCGCGCCTCGCAGCCGGCGGTACCCGGCAATATAATCATGTCCGCGCAGCCCGTCCAATTCATCAAAACAAACCGTCGGAACCTTCAGCCGCCCCTGAATAAAATCGGCCAACGGTTTTTCCCCTTCCCCGGCCACCAGCAGATCGGCGCTCTGCCGGAGCTCCGGAGAAAACTTACCGCCGGTTTTAAAATAATCCCGGGTGATCTCCGGCCCGCCAAAAACAATTTTTACCGCGGAATTCATCCGCCGCAACTCCCGCGCGAGAACCAGTGTTACCGGCAGATTACTGCGGTAACAGGAAAACCCCGCGACGGCATACCCGGCAAGCGCACCAACTAATTCCTGCCATTGTTTTGAGTATTCTTTTTTCAGCAGGTCCGCCGCGCTTTCTTCAAAACAACGATTCGTGCTTTTTAGCCAGGCCTTTTTATAAGTTTCGTCAACCCGATTAAAAAAAAGGTTGTTCGCGTCGACAAGCCGGACATCTTCCCCCTGCCGCAGCAAAAAACTGCCCAGCGCAATCAGGCTTAACGGCGGAAGATTCGGCCAGAACACCGGAGCAAGAACCAGAGCGATAGTTTTTTTCATAGTGTGCTTATTTTATTAGTTATTAATGGTTATATTGTAGCATAAAAAAGAGCGGTCAGCGTATAGCGACTAGCGGTTAGCTAATAATATAGACTACATACACGTCTCAAACAGGATAAAAGCGCGGGGCGATGCCTGCCCCTGCACCCCAGCCCATATTTCTTTTGTGCGGAGAAAAGAGGCGAATGACCGGAGGCAGGATGTCGCAGCGCCGCTGAGGCC
This sequence comes from Candidatus Omnitrophota bacterium, assembly GCA_028718845.1. GTDB lineage: Bacteria > Omnitrophota > Gorgyraeia > B26-G9 > B26-G9 > JAQULA01. The sequence goes on along the minus strand of JAQULA010000012.1, from coordinate 8,218 downwards.
CGCCAAAAAGCACGTCGAGGTCTCGCCGCTTCGCAGGCGGACAGGACTACCGAACCGGCAATGATCTCGCCACGGGATACTGCTTTGAGTGAACTTGGCGAAGAAGTAATGCGCCTAAATCACCAGAAAAACAGCGCTGTTCCGTGGGGCAACTTTCCTTTGCATACTTTCCTTTGTTTGCACAAAGCAAAGTATGGCCTGGGGAGAAATGTTTTAAAAAAGTACTTCCGGGGCTGGATGAAGCCCCGATATTTTTCTAATCTCTAACCGCTTTACGCTAAACGCTATTTTCCCTTTGCCCTGCGCAGCACTTCGCACGCCGCCGCCCAGGCCGCAACCGGATCGGCGCATGATTCCGACGTACCCACCTGTCCCTGATACGCCCAAACATACAATGCCGACGGATTTTCTTGGATTAAAATCTCTCCCTGCGCCTTAATCCGCTCCTCGCGGCCCGGCTGCACGCCCCAGGCCTGCAGCCACTGATGATGTTTTTTTTGATGCGCAGCGCATATTTGCGCCATATCCCGGACCAATGGTTTCATTCCGGCCACATCAACGTCTTCATTAACCCAGTAAATATCCGTTCCCAGGTTATCGACATTCGGCAAAGCGGCAGCATCATTCCATAATTGCCGGTCCCCGGGCATCAGACAGCACATTGTTTCCATGGCCGGATAGGTCTGCTTGATATAATCGGCAATGGCCTGGATATAATGGATAACGCAATAATTCCGGAATTCCCGCAAACGCTGTTCATCGGCCTTTATAAGCGCGGAGAAAAACAGCCGCTCGAACAGTTTTGCACAGGACGAACAATAGCAATCGATAGGCGAGGGTTCATCGATAAAATACCCGGCAAACCCCTGCCCGGCAATGCGGTCGATCATTGTTTTTATCCGCGCCACCGCCTCGGGATGATTATAACAGCCGGCGGGCCGCACAGAGCCGTCACGGGCGACTTGATGCGCCTGCGGGCATTCCAGCAAAAACTGGCTTGACCGTCCGCCGCCGAATACATTCAGCGCTCCCCAAAAAACCGCCAACGGCCGGAGCCCCTGGTCTTTGGCAATCGCCGGGAAAAAATCGACTTTCCCGGTCATATAAACAAAATCATTCTCCTGCGCGGCAAGCAGAATATCATCGCATCCCAAAGCCTGAATATCCCGCACATCGGTTTTCATATGCTGCGGATTATGATGCCCCATATACGCAACGCCGGTACGCATGATTACCTCCAATCGAAGTCACAAGACACAGGTCACCAGTCACAAGCTAACTCGCCGCTGATAAAATCAACTTCGAGCAGTTGCCCCCTTTGGAATTTTCTGCAGATGTTCTTTGATTAAGGTAATTGGAACGGAGGCATGGATGCCGGAGCGCCGCTAAGACAGGATGTCTTATCGGCGTGAAGGCACATGTTTTTTATGGGCCTGAATCCAATTACCTTAATCATCTCCTTTGATGAACCCAATAAAGAAGAACATCGCAAAAAAATTCCACGGGGGTGGTTTTTCTTTGCTTCATTTCTTTTGTCCACACAAAAGAAATGAAGGCTGGGGTGCAGGGGCAGGCATCGCCCCGCTACAATGCACAAATTTCCCCGGTTACTTCTTCCCGCGATCACTTCAAACATTGCAACAAACAACTAACCACCCGGTTATATTCACCGTTCACCCCTGTTCGAGAATCGCGAGCATCCGCTTGTGCAAAAGGCCGTTACTGGCAACCAGCTTATGGCTGTAATTACTGTGCGGACTGCCGTCAAAATTCGTAGTAATGCCGCCGGCTTCCCGGATGATCAACGTTGCCGCAGCCGTATCCCAGGGTTTCAAATCAAGCTCCCAAAACCCGTCAAACCGGCCGCAGGCCACATAACACAAGTCCAGGGCCGCGGCACCGGCGCGGCGGATAGCGAATGCCGCCATCATAAACCGGCGGAAATGATCCAGGTTATTGTCTTTTTTGGTTTTAAACGCGTAGGAAAACCCCGTGGCTAAAAACGCTTTGCCGATAACATCCACTTCCGAGACCCGGATAGGTTGATTATTACGGTACGCGCCGCCCCCTTTGACCGCGGTAAACAACTCTTCATGCATTGGGTCATACACCACGCCCAATACTACGTCGCCTTCCCGTTCCAGGGCGATGGACACGCAAAAAAAAGGAAATCCATGCGCGAAATTAGTCGTACCGTCCAAAGGATCGATGATCCAACTCCCGGAACCTTTCCTTTCCGGAGCACTCTCTTCGGCAATGATACCGTAATCCGGAAACGCTTTATTCAGTTTTCCGACAATCAGCGCCTCGGCTTTTTCATCCACCTCGGTCACGATATTAATCGCTCCCTTATAACGGATTGTCCCGGTACGCCCCAGGCGTTTTTTAATCATTGCCCCGGCATCCACCGCCGCGTCAATTGCCGCACTCAACTCGTGTTTCGCGTTTTTTTTCATGGAGTCTCACCCTAAAATAGTTGGCATTTTAAAAAACAGCTCATTTAATCTGTTGTCCGTTTCGCCCGGATAACGCAGTTTACCGGAAATATTCTTTTTCCAGGGTATCGGTCCGGGGTTGACTGCGCGTTTTATTTTTGTTTATCGATTTCTCGGCTTTTTCCCGTAACGTTTCGATATCCTTTGCCAGGGCATCACGAATACCGGCACGATCACCGGAATACCCCGTATAAATAATCCCCTGTTGATCGATAACAAATATTCGCGGGACCGATTCTACTCCGAACTGCGCGGCAACCGTGCCGTTTTCATCCAATAATACCGGGACCGTGCATCCGTTCTCATCCATGTATTCCAGCACGGCTTCTTTCCCCCGGCTCAGCGTAAACACCGCCACGTCATCTTCTCCGGCGGTATCCTGATAAAGGGTATCCAGTAATGCCACCGCGCCCCGACACTCCGGTGACTGCGCCAGCCAAAACCCGATTACAACGATCTTTCCCCTCACCCGGGCCGAATCAAAAAGCTTACCGAACAAATCGGTAAGCGCGAACACCGGGCCGGGAGTGCCCGCTTTTTCATTTTCGGTGCCGTTATATTCCGGCCGCTTAATTTCCCGTCCGATCACCCCGGTCATGTCCATGATCACCGCCTTATCCGGAGGCGTGTACGAAAAGATCGAATCCTCCGGCTGAGCGTTGACAATAACCCCGCGATAGGTAATCGTCGATATTACCGCTTGCTTATTGTTGAGCGTCTCCAGTTTCGCGCAAAACCGCGCGGCATCATCCCAATAAAAATTCTTTTCTTCCGGGAAGTTGTCCGCATCAAAACTATGGGATGCCTTCAGCCGCTGGAGCATCCCGGCCCGCGCCTCCGCCCGGATCCGGAATTTCAACACACTCACCGGCCGCTGCTCGAACCGGTCCTCCCGCACCGAAATAATTTCATAGTCGCGTTTCAGCGCAGAAAACTGGCGGCAAACATCAACCTGTTCGAGCAAGGACTCGCTTTGCCGCTGTTTGGCATCCAGATTCGATTTTATGACCCGCACCGACGGGTCACCGGATACGGTCTGCTGCTGCCATAAAAATTTACCGTCAAAAACACTTACATTACGCAGCACGTACCCGGGATTTGCCCCGGTTACCTCGATTTCCGATTTAAACATATTCGGCTGCTTAAAACGCAATGTCCCGGCTACCGTAACATTATCTTTGCGGCTGACCTGAACGTATGAAAACATGACGTCATGGATAAGTTCGTACTGCGCGGTTATTGCCGCCGCGAGCGTTGCGTATTCGCCTTGCTGCGGCGCGCTCAGCGCGGAGTTCCGCACGGCCGAACCCGCCAGAAAAACAGCCATGATTGCCGCTGCCAATCGGTATGTATAATTCATGTGGAGGCATCCTGACCCTATCGCTATATATCTATTGCCGCAGTCTTATAGACGCACGCGCATACCGTCATAAGCCGCCCTGCTCTGCGGAAAAATGATCCGCGCCTGCGACTGCGCTCTCCGGCGCTGCGTTAAGCTGCGGTAATTTTCGGCATCGAAATGGGTCATCACCAGCCGCCGCGCTCCGGCGTCGCGGGCCAGAGACGCCGCATGCGTTGGATCAAGATGTGGCCAGCCCTCATCATCCTGACCTTTACGCAAGGCGCATTCGGTAATAAGCACGTCGGCCTGCTGCGCCAGACGGATCGCATTATCGCAAACCCCGGTGTCGGTACAATACGAAACGGTTTGGTTTTTATGCTCGAAACGATAACCCAGACAACGGCTGGAATGCACCAATTCGCGGGCCGTCACCGTAACTCCGGAACAGCGCATGCGCGGAGAAACCACGCGTATGTCCAGGGAAAACGGCAGCCGCTGCGGCGGCACCGTAAACGGCTGGGCGAGAAAATGCTTTAGGGTTTTCAGCGTTCCCGGGACGGTGTAAAGCACCAGTTTTCGGGGAAAACGGAATTTGGCCAGCGCATGCAGCCCGGCGATATGGTCCAGATGCAGATGGCTTAGAAATATATAGGTGGGTTTTTGCCTGTCCAGATAACGATCGGCTTTGGCAATGCCGAATCCGGCATCAAGAATAATATTGCCGGTTTCCGTTTTAATCAGCGTACAAATCGTATTGCCGGTACGCGTATCGAACCAGCCGTTGGTACCCAAGAAGATTATTTCCACATTTTCCCCTTCCCGGGTTAGACGAGCTCATCCGGCGGCACTTCATAGCGAATAAGCGCCAGGATCGCCGATTGCGGGACAATAACATATTTCGTATCTTCATATTCGATTTCAATCGCGGAATTCTTCAAAAATATCGCCCGGTCGTTGATACGCGCCTGCAGCGGAACATAATGCGGCTGGGTATTTTCCAGTTCCTTCCACGGTTCATCCTGGGCATCGCGCGGCTCGGCCACCGGGATCCCCGGACCGACCTTGATGATTTTTCCGCTGTGGACCTTTTCCTTCTCATAAGCGCCCTGCGGAAGATATAACCCCGAACCGGTTATTTCTTTCTGGTCATCCGGCTTGATCAATACTCTATCGCCGATAATAATCAGCTCTCGCTTCATGCGGCCGTCCTTTTAGTTTCGGGAGGATTGACATAAACGGTCTGCGTCGGGAAGGCGAATTCAATGTCCCGTTTCTCGAACTCCTGTTTGATCGCGAGGTTGATCGCCTGCTGGATATCCATATATTTATTGTAGTCCGGGCTCAATACAAAATATACCACTTCGATTTCCAGATTAAAATCCCCGAAAGCCGAAAAATGCGCCCGGTCAAACGCCGTGTCGTTTATGCCCGCGACTATTTTTTTGATTATCCCCGGTATTTCCTGAAGCCGGGCATGACTGGTTCCATACACCACTCCCAGTTTAAACAACACCCGGCGTTTATCCATCCGTTTGTAATTGCGCACGCGGGAATTGGTCAGATCGGTGTTGGAAAAAACCAGCTGTTCTCCGCTTAAACTGCGGATGCGGGTGGTTTTTATGCCAATGTGCTCCACGGTACCCATAAAATCGCCGACAATGATAAAATCGCCCAGTTCGAACGGCCGGTCGAACAAGATCGAAAAATGGCTGAACAGATCGCCGAGAATCGTTTGCGCGGCCAGAGCCACGGCCACGCCGCCGATACCCAGTCCGGCAATAACCGTGGAAACCTTATATCCCAGATTATCCAAAAGAACAATGATCCCCAACCCCCAGATCAGGATCTTGATTACCGTCATAATGCCCCTTAAACTGTCCTGTCGGGTTTCATCCTTGGTTTTTTTCACCCACACCGAGACCAGGACAAAATTGATCAAGGAGACCAGGAAGCGAATCGTGATGATCGTGGCCACCACCGTCCAGGCGGTCCCGATTGTTTGTTGCAGGCCCGCCGGCAGGGTTAAATTCTGCAGGCTGAAATACAGCGCGCCGAAATAAAGCAACGGCATGACGTTCTGCTGTAAAATATGGATGGCAAAATCATCGATCGTCGTAGTCGTCGTGGCTGCCCAGGCTTTCAGGCGTCTCAACCCGACCTGCTTCAACATCCGCAGGACAACACACAGGGCCACAAAGATCAGCCCGGTAACGCAGTAGTCCAACAGACTATTGCCGAAATACACCGCATACATGCTCTTGGGAATCATCGTTTAATCCTCCTGTTCCGGCGCCGGCCTTACTTAATGCGAACCAATCCTACCCGGTCGAAATAATAAACATGCGCGTCCGGACGGCGCGGTTCAAACTGAAAACTCATAATCGGGAAATCGATCGTGCCGTTTTTTTCGGCATTATACGGCTGCCAATCCGAGCGCGCGAAAAACTCGCCGAACGGAATAACAATTTCTTTCCATCCTTCAAAATTGTCGTCAAGCACAAACCGCCACATCTCCGCGCCTTTATCCTTGATATCGAACGCGACTTTTCCGCCGGAATTTGTGCCGTACATATACAGGCTGAAGGCATTAAACCGCTTCCAGTTGATTTTCTGCGCCGGGACGCTCCAGCACGCCGCGCCCTTAACATCCAAATTATAACCGCGGGCAGCCCACAAATAACCGCCCTGGGATATATCATAATCCAGCTTTATCGATTGCTCGCCGTCGACTTTCAGGGTTTTTTCCGCGGATACGTTAAATATCGCTCCGCCGCCGGAACCGTAATCAACCGTATCGTGGGTCAACTCCCCCTCAAAACCATCCAGGACAATTTCCTTGGCAAAAAAAGAGCAGGAAGCAATCCCGCAGCACAAACCGATCAAACCGGCCAACAATAAATTTTTCATACTCTCTCCTTAATAGAGGGGATTAACCGAATAATATCCGTGAGATACTATGTTAAAATAGAACCCGAGGGATGTCAAGAGGAGGAAATCGCGCGCGAATCGGCACCCATTACTCCCCCGGACAAACAAGCGGATAGCGTTAAGCGATTAGCGATAAGAGTAACGATGATTTATTTTCCGGATTGAAACATCCATATTGACGGCAGCGGTGGAACTATAAAGCCGGATAAGCTAATCCCGATATGCGCCATGACCCGGGAGCTTGCTTCTCTCGGCCCGTAACTGTTTTTACCTCGGGCTAAAGCATCCCCCCGTCGGGCATTAAATCCGGCGGCGGCGTATTCCCGGATTTTCTCATTTTATATCGCACGCAGTTAACATTATTATCCGACAAGCAATAATTCCGGCATATTTCTTTAAACCGGTCAAAATCCCTGATCGAAAGATTTTTATACATCGGGCAAACGCTTACCATTTCACAGACACAACCTATTTTTTTAATCGATTTGTAAAATGGGCAGTTTTGATATTGTTCGCTTGCGCAATAAAGGGTTGTATTTATCTCCTTAACCATCGTAATGAAATCCATGCATTCTCTTACATAATCAACAAACATCGGACAATTCATTTAACCTCTTTTCCTTACCCGTCGGATCCGGCCGCATTTTTGTATTCACGGCCCGATTCCGAACCGCGTATTGCCTGTCGCTGTTTGATCATACTAATGATGATACTCCCCCATAAATTTAATCGCAAGCTAATTCTTCCGTCCCGGCTTCCCCTGGATCTTATAAACTTAACGTTCTTTGCCTCCCCAGAACAGCATCTCGATACCGCATTTAATCGTCCACTCGCGGTCCCATTCATTTGCGTTCATCCAGCTAACATCCGGCTCGATCATAAAATACATCCATTTTTTGCGCACCGGACAGCGATAAAATATCCCGGCCAGGTATTCATCCATATAATGGAACCGGCCGAATACGGCCAGGCGCAGCCCCCATCCGCGGGCGACATCGCCTCCGGAAATTATCCGGCCCAGCTGGGTCTCATCGAGCAGTTCCGTGGCATAGCCGAAAATAAACACCTCCGACCAGCTGAACCCCTCATCTTTCCGGTCATCCCGGCGATCGTCGCTCCGGTCCTGCTCACTCCACTTAATTGAAGTGGAAAATCGCGTGTTCCAGCGATTCTTCCAGTGGTCAAAAGCCAGGGTGGATATCTCGCCGAACCCGGGCTCATTTTCCCAATAAAATCGTTGCTCCGGGTACACCGTCCAGACTTCCCGTTTCCAGGCCGTCGCCCAGACCGCGTTGGCGAATAATTCCGGCTGCCAGCGTATCCGCACGCCGATATCGGTGGATACGTTTGGCCACCACTGGCGGGAAAGAGCGGTGCGCAAAGCCGTATCCTGCTGTTCGGTGATATTCCGTCCCGGAAGCTGGGTCGGATCAAGCGTCGTAATGACCAGCTT
>JAQULA010000011.1:11718-18170 GCA_028718845.1 Candidatus Omnitrophota bacterium | reverse complement strand
ATTGTATTGTTTATCGATCTTGAATCCCAGCAAAACATTCGCCAGGATCGCTTCCGCCAATGACGTTTCCAGGATATGCAGGCTCTTATCTTTCGTCAGCGCGGCAAAATTATCGACCACCGCGGCAAAAGCATTGAAGGTGTCGGCAATCTCCAACGGAATCTTATACCCGCGCATAATCTCTTCGCTGCTCTTATCGGAAAGTTCCGCCGCAATTTTTTGGATATCGTCCCGGCTCAGCTTAAAGAAATTACCTTGCCCCTGCAGCTGCGGCAGCAACAAGGCCAAATACATGGAATAACTTTCATCGAGCAGGATAATATCGTCGATATGATCGGTGGGGAACGAACTTTTCAGATAGGAAAATTCATTCTCGATATATTCCCGGACCGCCTGCAGCGATTCCTCCCGGCTGCCTTCCAATTTACTCATCAGCCGCCCGATGCGTAACGTACCGATCGGCAGGCCCATATTAAGCAGGGTAAACCCCTTTTCCATTATCGAGATATCCAGGCTTCCCGCTCCCAACTCGGCGATCAGCACGTTTTTACCGTGCAAGGGATAAGTATCCTGCAGTTTATACGACAAAAACGCGTCAATATAATAAACGACATCTCCCACGGTCAGGACTTCGACGCTATAACCGGTTTTGCGGGCAATCGTGTCGACGAAAATATCCTTATTGCGCGCCTCGCGCACCGCGGTCGTCGCGATTAATTTAACGTTGCTCACTTCATATTCCTTAAGTACACTGGTGTACTTTTCGAGAATAGTCAGGACCTGTTTCGTCGTTTCCTGGCGGATCGCCCCGCGATAGAAGGTATCATTTCCGATTGGAACGATATTTTTAAGGGATTCCAGAATAGTTATCTGATCACCGGCGCTCTCACCGATAATCAATTTAATGGAATTAGTCCCGATATCAATAACTCCGGTCCGCATAAAAAACACCTTATCCTGTTCTTAATTGAATTTCGTGCAAGAGTGGCAGCCAATGGCCGCAAACCGGGCATAAACGGGGAAACATTGCCGAATCAACGGATAGCCCTACCCCGGCGGTTAAAACACTCTCTTAGTATACCTCCGGGCTGGGCATATTGCAATGACTTGATGTCCGCGTTATTCCCGGCACAAATAACGCGCCGTATTCACGCATGGACGCAGCAAGTCCCGAACCGCTTTTTTCAACGCGGGCGTTCTGCGGATATGATCGGCTAAACACGGGCTATACCGATAGTACAGCGATACCCATAATTTCCCCGTAGTGCTGCGCATAAGAAACCGGTCTCTAAATCTCCGTAACACCATCACTTCCGACGCTTCCGGAGAACCGTAGACCGCCGTGGCAATAAAACATTTACTGCTCCCTCCGCTTCCCGTATCGGAGCTGGATGCATCCGTTCCGGCCAAAGCGTATATTGAGAAATGAGAAACGCGCGCACTCACGGTCTGCTGTGAACGATTGAGCGTAACATTGGAAATCCGTTCCCAGACCAGTTTTTTTAGATTATAGACATAAATTCTCAGTAAAGACGGGTCCGTAACCCCGGCATCGTCCAGATCGTTTTGAGTATAGGGCAGGGTTATCGTAACCGGCTTTTCAAAGGTCATCCCTCCGGGGCCGAAATCGATGTAATTACGCAGTAACCGCGGCATGGCCGGAAATTCCGGGAAAAATTCTATCGGGGTAATGCTGATATAAGAAGAAGCCGCCAACGCGTAAGCCGGGACGGTTACGCCGTAACCGTCTTTTTCCATATCCGTACCGGCATCATCGTAAACAAACAGCGTGAAAGCATTTTCGCTGTCAATAAGCGAATTCCGGCTGAAAAATATATCCGCCGTGCCGTCGCGGTAATCGGTCCAGGTAAGACAGAAATGTTTACCGCCGGCGCTTAGATATAATGCCGGCTCAGCCTGCCGTGCCGCCGCGCCATCGTCATTGACCCGCACATTCGATTTAAACGAAGCCCCGTTATCGACCGAGTACGTGGAATAGATGTCGCTATCCTGGTCGGCGTCCGTGATATTACGAAAATCGGTCCAGGCGCAAAATATATCCCCGTTATTATCCATGGCCACCCGCGGTTCTTTTTGCGCCCGCACCGCGGTTGAATCATCATTAACCCGTATGTCCGCTCCCCAGGAACTTCCGTCCCCGGACTTGTCGAACCGGATATCCCAATCCTGATCTTTTTCATTTTCCCAGACGATACAAATATTGGCTTTGTTCCCGGAATTATTTATGGTATTCCGGCAGGCGATCCAGGGATGTTCCGCCGCATCGCCGCTATCGGCGTCATTGACCTGAATATCATTGCCGAATACACGCTGGTTATCTTTGTCCAGTTTGTTGAAATAAATATTGCGTTTTCCGGATTTTTCCGCGCTCCAGCACAACACCTTGCCATGGCCGCTGCCGTCGATCGCTAACCCGGGACAGCCCGGCTTCAAACCGGTCTGATCATCGACCCGGATGATATCCTCAGCGGCAATCTGCCAAAAACTCGCGCCCTCATCGCCGGACTGCGCGAGATAAACTCCGTCCGTGTTCGCATTGACCCAGCTCAGGATAACGTCCCCGCCGCCGACGCACAATCGCGGGTATTTCTGGTTCGCCGCCCCCTGGTTATCCAAAGGAATCACCCGGACCTCAAACGTACTGCTGTTCTTAAGTTTACGCGCGAAATACAGATCATAATCATCGTCGCCGTCTTTGTTCTGCCAGGCAACATAAATATTCCCCGGGCTATCCACGGCTATTGACGCAGACTCATTGGTCCCGGGTATCGCGCTGCTGAGCCTCACTTCACTGCCGAACGTTTTCCCCCGGTCGGCCGAGGCCGCGAACCATATCCCGTTGCTATCCTGCCAAACGACATAAACATTTTTTGCATTGTTATCCATGACCATATCCGAGGCGCGCTGCTCCCCGCCGGCCGCCTGATGCACCCGGATATTCGCCCCCATGATCCGGTCCGCGATCATGAAAGAATAAGTCGTATTCAACGCGTTGGCATTCTTATCCTTCACCATAACCGTTACGCTGACCGTCTCCCCGTAACTTAACCAATAATCTGCCGTGTCCGGCGGGTCATATTGGATCCGATAATCTTTATCGGAAAGCATGCTTATCTGCACATTACCCGGGAACGATGTCAATTGATTTTGCCCGTTGAGTATAATCGTAGTCGCAGTCGCGTCCTCTTCCCTCTGCACCTGGACGGTAAGCGAACCGATATCGATACCGGAAGTTTCGTCTTTGACATGAAATACGATATTGGCATCGACCGAAACCTGAACCTCCCCGGCGGCCGGGTTGGCATTATCCAGATACGGCGGCTCGTTATCGACCGCCTGGGCAAACCCGTTCCCGGCACCAATGCTCATCAGCACCAAAATCTGCGCAATCACTATTGTCAATTTATTCTTCATATTCGCCTCCGGAGTTCATTCCCGAATTATCCGCCGAAAAACATGGCGGATGTTCTTCCTGCCTTCATCCCCGGATCTAAAGCCGGAGATTTCGTCATCTCGATTAAAACTAAAAAAGCCAGGGGCTTGCCCCTAGCTTAGTTTGCTCATTCCCCTGTATTATCGATTCAACCTACAAATCTTAGCTGAAAAGATTATAATACGCCCCGGATATTCCGTCAAGGGAAAAGACTCCCCCGCCCGACCCGATTACTTCCGGGGATATCCCACGGTCTGACACAGCATAATCTTCTGATCCGGCCGCAATTTCATCGCTTTGGACAACGCTGCTTTGTCGACCCATGCCCGCACCACGGTGGACAACCCCGCCGAAGCACAGTATAAATAAACGTTTTCGCTGATAAATCCCGTATCCGCGGCCGAATAAAGGATCGCGTCTTCCGCCGCGGCGTTATTCATCAACGCGAAATTGGCCACAAAAACCAGGTTTATCGGAGCTTCTTTGACAAACGCCTGTCTTCCGGTAATCCCCCGGATATCCTGCCCTAAAAACGGTTTTAAACTATGCCCCTTGGCATCATATAAATACACCCCGCCGGCCATGACCACATAAACATCGATTTCCTGCATATTACGGGTGGAGGGCGCCGTCCGCATCCCGGTCTCCGGCCGGTTTATCCCGCAGGCAGCCCAAAGCAGGTTGGAAAGAACCTGCAACGGGATTTCTTGGGAGCTGAATTCCCGCTGGCTCCTTCTTTCCTTAAAAACCTGCATCAAAGGCTTGCCGCCTTCAACCTGCGGTTGCGGTAAAACAATCGCCTTCATCTCCTGGGCCGTTACCGTTGCCGCGTCTCCACACCACAATAGTCCGGCACACAGCACACAAGCAATTAGTCTGTAACTCATGAAACCCCTCCCCCCGGCTTTAATACAAGTAGATACGGTTTTAATCATATTTATTATTATACCAGAAACAACCATCCGGCCGAACATTTTTCACCGCCCGTTGCTCAAAAATTATCGCGTCGTGCGTATTGTCCCGAATAAAGCTCCTTCATCTGGTATAACTTCGGGATCCCGCTGCGGCGGGACGTCTTCTCCCTTTTTCCTTTTAACTTTTGCCTTAGTTTCTGCGTACTTAGTACTGCAGGTTCCTAACCGCTATCCTCTTCTTCCCCAACGATATCGCTCAATCGCCGCAGGAAGTCCTCGCGCAGCGATTCGTATTCGCGAAACAGCAGATCCAATTCGGCATACTGGGTATCGATACTCTGCGGCAATTCCTTGCTTTTCCGCGCCAGATCCCTAATCGCGGCGGCATCCGATTGCTGCGAAGCAACAATCAGTTCTTCATTGACCCGGCGCAAATCCGCTTCCAAATCGCTGATCGCCGTTTCCATCCGATCGATACGTTCCTCCATCGGCTTCAACACCCGGCTGCGTTCCTGGCGCAATTGCGCGGCCTGACGTTTACGTTCCTGCCGTTCCGCCACCGGATTGCTCACACTATCGCGTTCCATCGCCGGTTTTAAAACCGCGGTTTCATCCTGCCAGCCGACCTGCCGCAGAAAATCCTGATAACCGCCTTCAAAATAACGGGTCTTCCCGTCGTCGAAAACCAGCAGGCGTTCGGCAACATGTTCAAGAATTTGCTCATTATGCGTCACCATGATCACCGACCCTTCGAATTCATCAATCGCCCGGCACAATGCCTCGCTGGATTCCATATCCAGATGGTTGGTCGGTTCGTCAAGCAGCAGTAAATGGCAGGGCTGCATAAGAATTTTCCCCAGCATCACCCGGTTTTTTTCTCCGCCGGAAAGCACCTTGACCGGTTTCAACGCCAGGTCCTGGCTGAACAACAACGACCCGCAGATTGTGCGCGCTTTCTGCGGCAGTCCGTTCGGATCGGCGCTCATGATTTCTTCCAACACGGTCCGTTCGTCGCTCAACTGCGCCACATTCGCCTGGCCATAGTGGCCGATCTCCAGCTTCGGATGGGCCTTGATCACTCCGCTTAACGGCGCCAACTCCCCGGCCAATATACGCAGCAGGGTGGATTTTCCTTTTCCGTTCTTCCCGATCACGCACAACCGCTCGCGTTTTCCGATGCGGAAAGAAACATCTTCAAACAAATAGGGCCGGTTTTTGTCGTAAGAAAACGCGAGATTATACACGCTCAGCATAGTTGCCGCTCCGAACGGCGCGGCGGTAAACGAGACATCGAAAGTTTCGATAGACTCCAGTTTTTCCTTTGTTTCCAGCTTTTCCAGGGTTTTCATGCGCGATTGCGCCAGGCCGGCCTGGCGGGCTTTCGCGCGAAACTTGCTGATAAACAACTCGGTCTGGCGGCGTTTGCGTTCGTCACGAACCCGGGTTTTTTCATAAATATCTTCGTCCTGGGCGATTTGCCGGTAAAATTGCTCCGTGCCTCCGGACATCTTTCGTACCTTACGGCGGTGAATACCGATAATATGGGTTACCACCAGATCCATGAACCGGCGATCATGCGTGATCAGCATAAGTTCTCCGTTCCACTCCCGGAGAAAACGCACCAGCCAGCGGATCGCCACCACATCCAGATAATTGTTCGGTTCATCGAGCAGCAGCAGGTTGGCCTGAGACACCAGTATTTTCGCCAGATTGATCCGGACCTGAAATCCCCCGGAAAATTCCGAGGGAGAACGCCGCACATCGTCAGACGAAAACCCCAGTCCGTGCAGGACCTTCTCCGCTTTCCACCCGGCATCCCGTTCGTTTTCCGGCAAACCCAGACAGGCCTCGGCCAACACCGTATCCTGCGAAAAACTGATGGTTTGTTCCAAACAGCCGATCCGGTAATTCTTGGGGATTACGATAGTCCCGGCATCGGGATGAATCGCACCGTTGATCAGCCCGAACAGCGTGGTTTTGCCGTGTCCGTTGCGGCCGACCAGACCGATTTTTTCATTACTGCCGACGGTAAAGCTGACTTCGTGAAACAGTTCCTGCTCCCCAAATGTTTTTGAAATCTCGCG
>JAQULA010000011.1:0-11618 GCA_028718845.1 Candidatus Omnitrophota bacterium | reverse complement strand
TTACTGCGGAATCGTGACCACGGTACTGAAGTTTTTGCTGATAAAATCGGGATTGGTGGCCGCAGTACCTTTACCGGAGGTCACGGTTATGGTTATTTTAATTTTAGCCGGAGGCAAGCCGTATTCCGGGGACCCCGTATTCCGGGAATCCCATTGTTCAAACGGAGTGTTATTGCGGTCGAAAAAAACAAACTGCAAATCGGTAATATCGAGCGCGAAATCATGGCTGCTGGTACTGCTGCCGGTAGCGAAATTGAAATCGAAATATACCGGCGGGACTTGTTTGCGGTCATCCAAAACATAAAACCGTTTCAATTCCGGATCGGCGTTCTTATCCGTTCCGGCCCAATAACCGACTTCGCATAAATCCGAACCTTCATCATACGCGGGATTCAGCGGCGCGATAAAATAAAATTCATCACCGACGCTTCCGGTCCTCCAGCCGCTCGGAGATAACCGGTCAAAGCCCAGACAGTAAAGCGTGTTCCCCGGCTCGACGATTGCCTGGGAAATTTCCCGTTCCATCCGTTCCAAAGCTACGCGGGCCGTTGAAGTTACCCCTAAAAGATTATCGGCTTTTTTCCAGCCCCGCAGAGACACCGTAAACACGGAATGCAGAATAACCGTCAACAGCGCCAATACCGCCATGGATACCAGTATCTCGATCAGGGTTATCCCGTTCCTTCGCCGCATTAAAATTGCCCTTCGTAAATCACCTGCAGCAAATGCTGGGTGTCCAAAACCGAACTCTGCCAGCCCAGTCCTTCGATATAACTGCCCAAAGAACCAAACCGCAGCGATAACCGGGCATATTCATCCACCTGGTAGCCGAGATCAAAAAACAGATTATGATGCCCGATCACTTTTCCGTCCCTTCCATAATCCGCCACCCGGCTATAGCGGTATACCGTCTGCGCGGTTACCGCCTGGGTAAGCATCCAGCGGATATCCACCCCGGAATAATTCATGCAATCGTCCACGGTCGTCGCGTATTCAAATTCGTTGTAGGTCTGTTCCAGGGAAATATCCAGCCAGCCGTTATGCTTCAACAACAGCCGGCTGCGCGCCAGGCTGTAGTAAGGGTACGGCGCTTCCGGGTTGATCGTCATCCAGTCATAAATCGAATCCGGATACCCCGGATATTCATTGGTGCGTTCGCCGATTTCTTCCCAGCTCAGCCACTCGGTAAAATCATACTTGAATCCGGCGGACAATGTCCGCGTATCCGGATCGGTTCCGTCGGCGTTTTTCTTATGGTTATCGTAAATCAGCAGGAATTTCGTCAACAGCTTTTCATTGACCCGGTATAAAGTCTCATTCCGCAGAATATTTTCCAGGAACGAATCATCGGTCGCCGTATTGACATTGCGAAAATTGAAATAAGTACTCAGCCCTTCCAATTCCCCGAACCGCATATCCAGCCCAAATACTTTCCGGTCCTGGTCGACGCCGTTCCCGATCCGGTAACGTTCTTCCTCCTCACTGCGGGAATAAAACGCGAGATGCCGTCCCCAGGACTGGTCATCGCGGGTATAACTGTAATTTGCCAGCGGCGACTGAAATTCGCGGCCCATGCAGGTGTAAGACAGCTTGGACAGTATACTCAAGTCAAAGGGGTCCATATCGCTTTCCAGCGCTACCTTATAGGCGGCATCATCGGTATGCTCTTTAAAATCATCGTTGTTGAGATTACGCGCCGTTTTCGACGCGGCGGTTTCGGCTTTCAGGGTATGATATTCATTGATCCCCCATTCCGAATCAACCGCGATAACCTGGTCCAGTGCATCCGTACTTCCCAGGTCATATCCCCAACGGGAAGCGCTGGTCGCCCCGACCATAAACCGGTCGCTCAGGTCTTTTTTTAAACGCAGGGCCAGGGGAATATTATTGACCGTCGAGTACTCATCCCAGGGATCAAGCGGCGTGGCAATCATGAAATCCGAATAAATCCCGGCGAATTCCCCTTCCAGGCGCGCCGCCCGCAGTAATGTCAGCCAGTTTCCCGCGCTATCCCTTAATGCCAGATCTTTCTGCCAGGTACCATTATCCCATCCGGTCGCGGTATATAATTTCCCGGCCCGCCATTGGTCGATCCAGGGGCTGGGCTCCCACACGATATGATTATTGACCAGGGCCAGAGGGTCATCGGAACCCATAGCGATATTCTGCTCGGCATAAACAAAAAATACGGCCCGGTATTCGTCTTCTTTTACATCCACCCACAACGCCCGCATCGGCTTGAATTCGGTATCGACCTCCAACGACGGGATATCGACCACATGCGTATAGTAACCGAAATTCCCATTCACCGACGTCGCCTCGGTCGAACCGTTCTTCACTTTGATTTCCGGCAACGCGAACGAATCACCCTGGCTGGAGTGCACAATCTCCGGATAGATATGCCCGGAATTCGACCAGTATTTAAGTTTCAGTTCCACGGTATCCGTATCCGGAGTCGTTCCGTAAGCCGTCGGTAAAGTAACCGTCCGGGTTGTCCCGACAAACGACCAGGGATCGATGACGATCTTCGCATAAAAGGAAACTTTTTCATCAATCGGAACATCGAGACCCAACATCACCTGATTGTAGACCGCCGGGTCATAGGTATTATAACGCTTTTCACCGTAAAAATAACGCCAGGATCCTTGCTGCAGCAGATAATTGGCATCTTTCCAGATGACATCCTTATCTTCGAAGCCGAGGTTGAACCGATAACTGCCTTTAACCACGACCTCATCCCCTTCCGCGTCCGCTTCCCCCGGCTCCTCTTCCTCCGTCTCATCCGGAGAAATCCCGGAGTACTGTAATGTTTGCCCGGAGTCTGCGGCGGTTCCCGTATCTTCGGCATAGCCGGAGCTTAGGTTTCCGGCCAGGGCCAGACCGAATAAAAACAGGATCACGCACTGAAATTTTCCGGTTAATAACTGGTGCGGAAAAAAGAAAGGCCCCCGGCATACAGCGAAGCCGGCTGAGATAAACCGCAGCACGGACCAACGCGGTGGGAGAATAATCTTTGGCGTTACGGCAGCAATACGTATTTGTTCACTTCCGCGCATACGAACCCGTTTCTGATTGCAACCCGTTGATGATACTGCGGATTAACTTAGTTTAAAGTTTGAACATATTATACTCTTCTTTGGCAAAAATTGCAAAATTGGTCCCGGCCGCGGAAATTGACGCGGTGTCCGGAGTATTCCATCCGTGCCCGGTATCCACCCCGGTATTGGCCGAGTACGGGAGCCCGGCCATCCCCTTTTTTTTCCCAAACGCGGAACGCACGAGGATCAGTTTTTCCATTTCCCCCAAAAAGTACCGGGCCTGACGCCGGTAGTATTGGGCCTTGCCGGCATCTCCGGCGCGTTCATAAAATTTTTCCAGTTCCCGGTAAGCTACGACCATCTGACCGGTCCATTCCACGGCAATCGTACCGCTCCTGCCGATACTTGAAGGCGAACAAAAGTCATAACCGGTAACCTGTTTTTTTCTTCCGGCAATACCTTTGACTGCCAAACTTACCTTGCAATTTTCTTCAACGCAGGAAATCAGGCCGTCGACGTCAACCCCCATGGCCTGCAGTTTATCCGGGCCAAAAGCCATAATACTTAAAGCAATCGTGTCCGTGGCGATCATCCGGTCATTATCGCCCCGGTTGAACCGTTTCAGCTTACCGTTATAGCCGCGATGTTCGAGCCAGACCAAAATTTTTCCCGCGGCAAGGCTATAACGTTCATCACCGGTCGTTTTAGCCAGACGGGAAAGAAAAACATACCCGGCGATATTCTGCTCGGTACCGACCCAGGTGAACCGAGGTCCTCCCGGCAACGCCCCTTCGGGGTTAAGGCGTTGCAGCCCCAGCAGCCAATCGGCAATATTACACGCCGCGCCCCGGTAGGCGGGATCCCGGGCGGCATCCTCGTACGCAAGCATTGCCAATCCTAAATATATCGGCGGTCCGCTGTGGACGACGTATTCGCTGACCTTCCCGGTAGCCACATCATAAGCATTGGCAAAACCATTATCGACTTTTCCGGCCCGGTCCCGGAAAAAATCAAAGATCCGCCGCGCCCGTTCAAACTCCCGGAAATGAATGAACGATAACGCGCTCAGCGCCTGGTCGTAGGTAAACCCGACATCCAGCAAAGCGGAATCGTTGTCATAGCTGAGCACCAGCCCGGTTTTACTGTTCTGGCCGTTGATCAGCCACTGATGCATTAAATCCAGGCTTTTATCCTCCAAAACTATTTTTTCTTCGGCGATCTTTTCCAATTTTGATTCCAATTGAGTCTGGCTGTCCGTATACGCCGCCAGCCGTTTTTCCAGGCGGTCTTTATCGTCGTTCAACAAGGCCAATTGGGTTTGCAGCTGTTGACGTTCCCGGGTCAGATTTTCGATCTCGCCGCTGTCGGCTTCCGGCGTCAACTGCTGCCGCTCAACCTTGGCCAAAGACTCCCGCAGCGCCAAAGCCTCCCGGGAACTTTTTTGCAGGATTGCCGCAACCGCGGTCTTTTCCGCCGCGATTTTATCCAGCGCGACCGTGATCCGGTATTGTTCATCGGCAAGCAGGGCCAATTGCTGTACCATTCGGGTATTGATCCGGGTAAGGCGAAAATTATCCGCCGCCAAAAACAGCGCGCAAATCAGCAGCAAGGCAAATCCGGCGGCGATAAACCGGGGGATAGAACGGGAACGGCGCGCGTAGCGGATGATCCGCTTCTGCTCCTCCGGATCGATCCCTTCATAGGATAGCCCCAGGACATAACTGTCGGGGTAAGGGACTGCGGTATGCTTAGACCAAGCCAGCCGGGCAACCGCTTTAACCGGGTGGCGCTGCAAAGGAATATTGATGAAAACAACAATCTTCCCCTGCTGTTGGGCCAGACTCGACGCGTACTCCGGGGAAAAGTTATTGATTTCTACGCATACCCCTTCAAAGCTCACATCACGGGTAAAACCTTGCAGAAGATCGCTGCGGGGAGTATTATGCGAATCGATGATTTTTAATTCAACCGGAATAATCTTCGCTAAACGGACGTATTTTCGGCGTTCCTGGTTTGGCTTCATAGCCCTCGCATAACCGCAAAATTACCGGACGGCGACATCAAAAACAAACGGACGGCTTACCTCTACCCCGTTACCGCTTATCGTCACACGGCCCTGATACCGGCCGGGCTGTTCGCATTTCCGGCTGAATTGCGCACCTTCTCCGGAAAACGACTCCGGACCGCTGATTTGCCATTGCCAATTAAAATCACCCGCGTCGATCGTAGCGGGGTCGATATCCGCGCTGAACTGCACCGTTGTTCCGGCAGGCACGGATTGTTCGGACGCCGGGGAAATAACCACAAGGTCATAAACCCAAACATCGGCGAAAATGAGATTTTCATTGTCGCCGGTTTTCGCGGAAAAACAAACCAGCTTGGGTGAACCCGTCGAGTAGGAAGTCTCGAATCCCGGGACATTCCCGGGCGCTTCATTGCTCCCGGTATCCCAAAACCACTGATAACGGAATAACGGCTGTACCGTCCCCGCGGAAAAATCCTGGGCCGTGGCTTTCCAAAACAGCGGATTTCCGATAAATACCCCGCTGGGGTCGCTCAGCAAGGTCAGCACAATCGTCGCGTTTTCCGGATCCAGAACCCGATGCTCCAGCGGATAACTGACCGCTTCCGCCATCGCTTGCTGGGTGTTTATTTCAGCACACCGCGCCCGGGCCTCTGCCGCATAAGCTCCCGCAGAACCGGTCAAACGTCCGTACCATTCCAACGCACGGGTATTGTCCTGCTGAAATTGGGCCGACAACGCCGATTGATAAGTACACAACGGCGCATAACCGGAATCCGGGAACTCGTCCATAACCTTCCGGAAAGATGCCGTTGCCGGTTCTTCACGCGCCAGAAAATAACGGTTAACGATTCCCAGCCGGGTATAGGCTTCCGCCGCGAACATACTGGCCGGGAACAATCTTACAAACCGGTTAAATTCTTCATCGGCCCGTTCATATTCCCCGCGGGCATACAGATTGTAGGCCCGGGCAAACAGGGCGGCCTCGCCCAGGGCTTGCTCTCCGAATTTCGTTTCTATTTCAGCGTATATTTTCTCGGCAAACTCCGCGTCCAGCGAACGCCGGAATTGATGATGCCGGAACTGCCCGGCAATGCGCAGCATCGCCGGGATACAATCCGCCGGGGCGTAGCGATCGATAATAATACTCAGATAATGTTCATACGCCACCCGGGCCATATCCATTTGATCGTCCGCCGCGTAGGCAGCGGCAATTTTCGCCATTTGCTCGATCGCCTCCGGGGCGGCTTTGCTGTTAAGCAGATATTCCTTATACATCGCGAACAGCGCTCCCAGCTGCCGGGTCTTTCCTTCCTGGCTCAGTAACGCCGCGGTTTCCTGGATTTTGGACAAATCATGCTCCGACGCGGTATAGGCGACAATACGTTTTACCAATTCATTAAACGATGTCTCCGCCTGCGCCTCGTCCTCTTCGCGCAAATAAGCTTTCCAGGCCAGATACTGCATATCGATGGCCGCGGTTTGGGAAATATTTTCCGCCGCGGCTTTGGCCGCCGTATCGATGATTTCCGCGTCAAAAGCGTGCACCAGGGCGTAATAATGCTGCCAGTCTTCCTGTTTATCAAGATGGTCAAGATACTGGGATTTAGTCAGGGCGGTATAATATTCCAGGTAAAAACGTTCCCGCGGATCGGTGCGTTCCGCCCGCAGGCCGCTCAAATAATCGAGCATGTCCGAAAAGCGCTGCCCATCCAGAAATTTTTGCGCCTGGTCCTTTAATTGTTCCAGGAAAACGCCTTCACCCGATTTTACTTCCTGCCCGATAGCCGCGACGGCAAGCAACAAACACATTATTTCCGCCGCGCACACGACAAAAAATTGCCGGTACCACGGAGTACGGCGGACGGTTTCTTTTCTGCTGCTGTATAGTATCCTGTCCATTAATCATCCCTCTGCGTTGCGGTACCAGCGGCGGCTATTTTGCCTGACTCTTTACGCCCGGATCTTGTAACCCCGCTGTTTCCGGATTCCATAATTCCTTTAAAACATAATACGCCTTGCGCGGGAGGCGTTTATTGATCCCGTTTTCCAGGTCCGGTGATAATCCGACGATACCGAACCATTCTTCATTCATATTTTTTCCCGCCTGGGCGTCAAAATCATAAGCCCCCATGCCCCAGCTGGCATCCGCGTCATGCACCAGCCAGCTGTCGCGGTCGCAGTCGGACTTTTTCCACCATTCATCGGTCCATTCGAAAATAGCCCCGCCGATACAATTACCTTCGCCGTCTTTTCCGGCACTGTGGTGCTCCAGGTCGAGCCACATGCTTTTAAGAAACTTCGCCTGATTGTTCTGGTCTTCCTTTTGGGTCACGGCGTTAAACGCGTCGCAGCCGAATTCACTCAAAAAAACCGGCTTGTCGAACTTACGTTTGATTTCTTTGAAAAAATTTCCGAACACTTTTCCGCGGTAGACAATGCACCCGATCAAATCCACATCCGGGCAATATTCCGCCGCTTCTTTCAAGCCCACGGTCTCACCGTTTCCCAATGACACTAAATGGTCGGGGTCGATCTTTTTAATTTTTTTAGCCAGTTCGTTTACGAACGAATAGTAAATGCGCGCCCGCGCGTCCCGTTTTTCGCCGAAGCTCTCCAGGGCGTCGATTTCCGGGCTGGACCACGGATTGACCCGGCCGTCAAAACTGTAATTATTCTCATTACCGAGATTCCACATCAGCAGCCCGGGAGTATCTTTAAAATACTCGACCGTCTTCAATACTTCCGCGCTCACATAATCGGTAAATTCTTTTTCCGCGTAATTCGGCGGCGGATAATCCCAGAACCCCAGGCTGTGACCGAGAATGGTACGGATCCCGTACTTGGTGTATAATTCCTCGATCATCGCCTTACAATAAGCGAGTTCATCTCCCGGCTGATACAAACGGATCGTATTGACGCCCATATCTTTCATCAACTGCCCGTCCGCTATCCACGGTTTGTTGGGATCGCACATATAATTGAACAGATGGCTTTTGCCGATGGGAACCGGAGCGTAACATACGCCTTTGATAAAATACGGTTTCTTATTCACCAGCAGCTGATAATCACCGTTCTCCAGTTTCTGAATAGCAATCCGGTCCTTACCATTACCCGTATCCTTATCCGTCTCACCGGAACGGGCACAGCCGGCCAATAAACAGCAAAGAATAACCATCCCCCACATGCGTCTTCCCATCTCACTAACTCCTTTACAGGATAAAAGGGCAGGAGCCATTACTCCCCGCCCCTACCCTTTTATTTAATTATCCGTCATCCTTGGTTTTATTTCTCGTACTGAATATCATCGAGGTAAAACGTCGCGCCGTCAGGATTAGAGTCGGCGTTCGTCGCCCAGCAAAATCCGCCGTTAATATACGATAAATCGGCATCGGCCAGGTCGATCTCGTACTTCTGCCATTCGGCGGTCAAATCAATCGGCCCGATCCCGGTGGAATCGGAGTCGGGATAAGTGCCGCTGATCCCGCCCATTTTAAATTCCATGATCCGTTCCGTTCCTTTTTCCCCGCGCGCCCAGAACGTCAGTTTCTTCGCGCCGCGGACCTCAAAACCGCCTTTTTTCTCGCCCCAGTTATTCGGGGGGTTCTGCCAGAATATTCCGGCCCAATTCGCGCCCTGTTTTCCTTTGGCGCTGTAATCGAAACGGATACAGGTCGTACCGCTGTGCGGCTTCTCTTTATAATTTTCATCCATTTTGATATCGCCGTAATCACCCATCCAGCCCGAAGGAATATAATGATTTACCCGCGCCCCGCGGTCCGTATACACATAAAAAATCCCATCCTTAAAATCCGCCGCTTTCCCAACCAGCTCTTCCTCCGTATCGCTACCCATTATTTCCTGTGCCTGCACATTAACCGCGCACAGCAAACCGAGAACAACTGCGATCATCACCCATTGTAATGTTCTCATTGTACTGCCTCCTTTCTTAACCTGTTGTCCACCCCAGTAATTACCGTTTATCCTTACTCATATTGTATATTATCTATGTAAAAAACACAACCCTTCCGGTTGTAGGCCTTGGTCAACGCAAAACTAAACCCGGCAGTGATATAGCGCATATCCCGGGTTGATACATCCACCGACAACTGCTGCCACTGGTCGGTCAGCACGACCGGGCCCATGCCGTGATTGTCCGAATCCGGATACACCCCTTTTAATCCCCCGAATTTAAATACCGCGATATGCTCTCCGCCCTTTTCTCCGCGCACCCAAAAGGTAAGCTTTTTGGCAAAACGCAGGTCATACCCGCCTTTTTCGTTACCCCAGTTTCCCTTGGGATTTACCCAGTAAAGTCCGGACCAGCCGAATGCCCCGGTGGCGTTATACTGCACCTTGATGCAGGTTTTCCCGGACTGCGGATTTTCCGTGCACCCCTCGTCAATTTCCAACGCTGCGGCATCGGCAATCTTTTCCGAAGGAAAATAATGATTCCGGACGGAATCTTTATCGTCATAAACTACCAGCTTCTGCGGCTCGGCCGCAATCACACCCGCCGCCGGAACTTCACCGGCTGATTCTTGGGCCCGAACAGCCGTCGCTCCCAGCAGCATAATCCCGGCAATCAACCAGCAAAACCTTGAACTTACCACGTTTTTATGCATGGTTATTATTTACCTTTCCATACTTTTTGCAGCTCAAAATAGGCCTGCCGCAATTGCCGCAAATAAGGGGAATCGGTTCCATCCCCCTGGCTGGTAATCCCAAACCATTCCTCATAATACCAGCCGTCGACAAACGGGCCTCCGACATTGGGCACGATATCCTGGATAATATCCGGGTATCCCGGAGGAGCTCCGGTCTTCCACCATTCATCCAAATATTCGAATAATGCGCCGCCCAGCGCCGTGCCCGCGCCCCGGCCGGCACTATTGACGACCATATCATTCCAGTTGTTCATCAGGTATTCCGCCTGGAATCTTTCCGCGTACTCCCGGGTATAGCCATGGCCGTATGCCGGACAACCGTATTCGGTCACCATCCCGGGCTTGCCGGTAACATCCCGGATGCACGCCCAGAAATTATAATAGCCGAACCCCTCTTTGCCGCGATAGGCATTGGAACCGAAGATGTCCACATCCGGGCAGCTCCGCGCGAAAATATCCAGGTAATGGATATCGCCGTTACAGATCGCTACCGGGTGATTCGGGTCGACTTCTTTGATCTTTTTCGCCACTTCATTCACAAAACGGTAATACGGTTCCGGCTCTTTTTTGGCATTATTGGCCACCCCGTAATTATTCTCATTACCCAGCACCCACATCAGCACACACGGTTCATCCTTATATTCATTGATCATCTGCATCACGGATTCCAGCATATTCCGCTGCTGCTCCGGATCGGAATAATTCGTTCCCGGATTCCAGGGGGCTTTGGATCCCACGGCGTACATCCCGAGAAAATCGCCGATCATGATCCGGATACCGTAGGTTTTATATAAATCCTGAAATAAGGCCTTATTCTTGGCAAAAGCATGGTGGTACACCCGGATCGTATTCACTCCGAGGTCCTTCATGATCTGGAAATCGCCCACGGCCGGCTCATCGCCTTCCTGGATATTATCGTAATTTTTATCGACCCAGGCGTCATACGGGCCGTCGATTTTCCCGTTATGATTGCCGTCGGCAAAGGTCCAATCTTCCAAAGTCCCGATATCCGGGCTCTGCCCGATCTTTGAGGGTTGATACCCTACCGCCTGGATCATAAACGGTTTTCCGTCGACAAACATCTGCCAATGACCGTTTTCATATTTTACCAGGCTGGTATTACCGAAATCTTTTTTCTCGACCGCCTTTAATTTACTCAGGTCGACCGGTTTATCGATTACCTCTTCCGGAGCACAGCGGACCAGCCGGCCGGGATTGATGATAAACGCGTCATTACGCCGGTCATCGTCATAGCGGTTTTTCACTTTGATGTCGGCATCGACCAGTTTGATCCCCAGTTCCGGATATTTCCTGGTCAGGAATAAAATCCGGTCCAAAGCCGCCGGCCCCACATACCAGGGCGTACCCCAAAAGGTTATTCCCACGCACTTGGGAAAATGCACGATAATCGTATAGTAGGCTTTGATCGCGGGTACGATATGGCCGCTGTTTTCCAGGGACTGGGCGGTGTAAAACGATTTGACTCCGGCTTCTTCGGCGGCGTTCGCCCAACGATAAAAAGCCGCCTGCTGGTCGGGAATATTCACAAATGCCCAATGGCTGCCGGTTAATTTTTTGTCTTTTTGGTAACGTTTAAATTCGGGATCCTTTAACAGGCTTTTGGTATTCGGGAATATCCCCTCTCCCACGGCTTCGGCCAGCCCGGCGCTGTCGGTCGTCTTGTACTTGTAATTTTCGGTGCCGACATCCTTGAATTCCCCGTACTTCGCGTAATCGACCACAATTTCTTTGCCTTCATCGAATAATTTAAAGGCAGGCACCGGAGCAGCGACGGCCGTCGCGCAAACCGCGATACTAACCGCAAAAAAACCGAGCAGAGAGATATGTTTTATATTCACGATTCTGATTATCCTTTCACCGCACCCGCGG
>JAQULA010000010.1 GCA_028718845.1 Candidatus Omnitrophota bacterium | reverse complement strand
TCCAGGGTATGATTCACCGCGCCTTCGATCGAATTTTCCACCGGCACCACCCCGTAATCGCAATTGCCGCGTTCCACCTCGACAAACACGTCGGTAATCGTCTGTGACGGCGCGTATTCGACCTGGGACCCGAATTTTTTCAGGCTGGCCAGATGGGTAAACGTCGCCGCCGGCCCGAAATAGGCCACCCGGATCGGTTTCTGCAGCATGATCGTCGCGGACATGATCTCGCGGTAAATCGCCATCAACGCTTCGGACGGCAGCGGACCCTTGCCGGTTTTTTTAATATGCTCGTAGATTTGCTGTTCACGCGCCGGCATATACACCGATGCATTCGATACTTCCTTTAATTTACCGATTTGTATCGCCAGCTTGGTACGGTCATTAAGCCCGGCAATCAATTTTTCGTCTAATTGATCAATTGCTTTGCGCAATTTCTGAATGTTCATCGCGCTCATAATCATCACCCTTTCCCGTTACTTGCGGCGGCTCATCCGGAACAAACGCTCCGGCAGACTCTTCCGCGGCAGTTTCCTTGGATTCCACGGCCGGATCGCCGGACTGCGGCTCACTCAATTGTTCCGCCGGGTTCGGAAACGATTCCATTGATTCCATCTCGGCGGCATTTTCCATGGCCTTGGCCGTAAATTCTTCGATGGTCGGAAGCTCCTGTAATGACTTCAATCCGAAATAGTGTAAAAATTCCTCGGTCGTCCCGTACAGGATCGGCTTGCCGGGGACATCTTTTTTTCCCTTTATCTTTATCAAATCGCGCTCTTCGAGCGTTTTGATAACTCCGTCGACATTGACCCCGCGGATGAATTCGATCTCCGCGCGGGTCACCGGCTGTTTATAAGCGACAATCGCCAGGGTCTCCAAAGACGGCGCGGACAACCGGAAAACCCGGCGCGTGGTATAAAGCTTCTTCAGGTAATCGACGCAATCCGGATGTGTGGTAAATTGATACCCGCCGGCCACTTCGGCAATCTGGATGCCCTGGTCCGGGGTATTATACTTTTCGATCAATGCCTGCACCGCTTCTTTAACCGCCGCCGGTTCCACCCCTTCGCAGACATCCACCACCTGCTTCACGGTTAGCGGCTTATCACTGACGAACAATAACGCCTCCACTACCTGTTTTAAATTCCCTTCAAACACAGCCACCACTCCTTTGCCCCGTTAGGTCGTACTCACATGCATCGGCGGTACGACCCGTTCCTCATTTAGAAAAACCATTACGTCTCCAAACAGCCCCTTTTGCGCCGCGACCACTTCTTTCTGGCGGATAAGCTCCAGCACTCCCAAAAACGTCACAATGATTTCGTATTTATTTTTCGAGCATAGAAACAATTCATTAAGCGATAATTGGCGCTTTTCCACCAGCAAATGCAGCAAATCGTGGATCTTGCCTTCGACGGTAAATTCATCCTCGATAATTTCGCGAAACACATCCCGCGGGACATCCTTAAGCGCTTTGGAAAAGGCGGCGATCAGGTCGAACACGCTGGTTTCGAAAAACACTTCCTCTTCGCCTTCGATACCGCCGGCCGGATTTACCCGTTTGAAAATTTTGCGCTGGATCGATTCGCGTTGTTCAAGATAACCGGCCACTTCCTTGAATTTTTTATATTCCAAAAGCTTCCGCACCAGTTCCGCGCGCGGGTCGGCTTCCTCCGCCTCTTCGGCTTCGGTTTCATCCGGAGGAAGCAGCATCTTTGACTTGATATGGATCAGGGTCGCCGCCATCACCAGAAACTCGCCGGCAATATTCAGGTCGAGCAGCCGCATCAGCTCCAAATACTGCATGTATTGCTCGGTTACCTGGGCAATCGGGATATCGTGGATATTGACATGATTGCGCTTGATCAGATACAGCAATAGATCCAGGGGGCCTTCGAAAATTTCCAGTTTGACTTTGTAGCTCATATCCCGATCGCTTCCCGTACTTCGCGCATCGTCTCCGCGGCTATCATACGCGCTTTTTGATTTCCCTGTTCAAGAATTTTAGAAATTTTACCCTTATCGCTCAACAACGCTTCCCGCTTTTCCTGAATCGGAGCCAGATACGCGGACAGAATCTCGGCCAGCCGCTTCTTGCAGTCGGTGCACCCGGTTTCCGCTTTACGGCATTGTTGTTCCACGGCCGCGGTTTCGGCGGCTTCGGCAAAAACCTGATAGTAACTGTGCAGATTACACACTTCCGGCCGTCCGGGATCGGTCCGCTTGATCCGCTGCGGATCGGTAAACATATTCATTACTTTTTTGCGCACCAGCTCCGGAGCGTCGCCCAGGCCGATATAATTATCGTAACTTTTGGACATTTTGCGGCCGTCGGTTCCCAGCAATCGCGGCACGGTGGTCAGTTTTGCCTGCGGCTCGGGAAAAACCTCCCGCTTCATCAGAAACGCGAATCGCTTGGCGATCTCCCGGGTCAATTCCACATGCGGCAGCTGGTCCTCGCCCACCGGCACGACACTCGCTTTATACAGCAGGATATCCGCCGCCTGCAAAGCCGGGTACCCTAAAAATGCGTAGGTATTGATTTCGCGCGTGGTCACTTCCCGCAGCTGTTCTTTATAGGTCGGGCAGCGTTCCAGCCAGCCCAACGGGGTCATACAGGAAAATACCATGAACAACTCGAGGTGTTCCGGCACCCGGGATTGAATGAACAGCGTCGAACGATCGGGGTCGATCCCGCAGCTGATCCAATCGACGACATTATCGATCGAATACTCGTGCAGCCGGCCGGGATCTTTATACTCGCCCATCAAGGCATGCCAATCGGCGACCATGAAAAAGCAATCATACTCGTCCTGTAATTCACGCCAGTTTTTCAGCGCGCCGACCAAATGCCCTAAATGCAGTTTTCCGGTGGGACGCATCCCACTTAAAATTCTTTTTTTCATTATTCCAATTACAACTTTCGGGCGATTTTTTCAACACGGTAGCATTCGATAATATCATCCGGCTCTATCGAGGAAAAATTAGCCAGCCCGATACCGCATTCCATCCCTTCCCCTACTTCTTTGACGTCATCTTTATAACGTTTCAATGATTCCAGCTTGCCTTCGAACAAACACTCTTCCTTACGAAACAAACGGACCAGGTCCGCCGAACGCGCGAACTTTCCTTTGACCACCATACAACCGGCGATCTTGCCCACATCCGACACCTTGAATATCTGCAATACTTTCGCCCGTCCGGCAAACGTTTCCTTAACCGTGGGCTCAAGCAGTCCTTCCATGCTCAACCGGATGGCATTGATCACATCGTAAATAATCCGGAACAGCCGGACATCCACGCCTTTTTTCTCGGCCTCTTCTTTGGCCTGACCGTCGATGGAAACATGGAACCCGATAATTACGGCGTTACTGGCCACCGCAAGCATAACGTCCGATTCGTTAATCGTGCCCACTTGCGAATGAATGATCCTTACCGCGATATCTTTCGTTCCCAATTCCTTCAAAGAACTCACCAGGGCCTCAAGCGATCCCTGAACATCGGCCTTGATGATGATATTCAATTCCTTAAGCTGACCCTGCTGGGCTTTTTGGAACAACTCATCCAAGCTCACCCGTTGTGCGGGGACCAGGTTCTGCCGGCGCATTTCCTCGTTCTTTTTAATCGAAAGCTCCCGGGCCATTTTTTCATCTTCCACCACGTAGAAAACATCACCGACCTGCGGTACCTGCGAAAGCCCGGAAATTTCCACCGGGTCGGACGGTCCGGCCTGGGTCACCCGCGCTCCGGAATCATTGCTCATTGCCCGTACTTTACCGGTGGTCAGACCGCAGACAAACACGTCCCCTACGCGCAGAGTCCCGTTCTGAACCAGCATGGTCGCCGTGGGTCCGCTGCCTTTGGAGAGCTTGCTTTCAATGATCGTTCCCCGAGCCAAGCCTTCCGGATTGGCCCTCAGTTCCAGCAATTCGGCTTCCAGCAGCAGCATTTCCAGAAGATGATCGATGCCCGTGCCTTTTTTCGCCGATACCGGGACCGTAATCGTTTTTCCGCCCCAGTCTTCACTGGTCAGGTCCAGGTCCGCCAACTGCCGTTTTACCCGTTCGATATCCGCTCCGGGTAAATCCATTTTA
The DNA here is from genome assembly GCA_028718845.1 of Candidatus Omnitrophota bacterium. Lineage (GTDB taxonomy): Bacteria > Omnitrophota > Gorgyraeia > B26-G9 > B26-G9 > JAQULA01. The sequence continues at coordinate 14,478 of JAQULA010000010.1, read as the reverse complement.
TTGATCGCCACTACGATCGGAACTCCGGCGGCCTTGGCATGATTAATCGCTTCCACGGTCTGCGGCATAATCCCGTCATCCGCGGCCACGACAATAATAACAATATCCGTAATATTCGCTCCCCGCGCGCGCATTGCCGTAAATGCCTCGTGGCCGGGGGTATCCAAAAAGGTGACCTTGCCTTTATTGACGATCACTTCATAAGCGCCGATATGCTGGGTAATTCCCCCGGATTCCTTACTCACCACATTAGATTTGCGAATCGCGTCCAGCAGCGATGTTTTTCCATGGTCGACATGACCCATGAGGGTCACCACCGGAGGACGCAACACCAGTCCTTCTTTGGTGTCTTCCTGCCGGTGCTTAAGCAGCAACTGTTCCTCCGCGGAAAGTTCCGGCACCACCTCAAAACCAAACTCCCGGCAAATATCCCGGACAATCGTTTCCTCAAGCGCCTGGTTGATGGTGGCCATGATTTTTTTAGCCATGAGCTTCTTGATCAGTTCGGTCGTATTTACCTGCAGTTTAACCGAGAGATCCTTGACTGATACCGGAAGTTTCAAGATCAATGTTTTCAAAACCGGAAGTACAGGCTCCGGTTCCGCTTTTTTTTCGGCCGCAGGCTTAATTTCCGGATGTTTTTTTTCAGCCGGTTTCTTTTCAACCGGTTTCTTTTCTATCGATTTCTTTTCTATCGGTTTCTTTTCCGCTGTTTTTTTCTCGGTAGCAACATTCTCCGCCGGTTTCTTTTCCCCGGATTTAGCGGCAAATTCATGGCGAATTATTTCCGCGGTATCATCATCCAGCGCGCTCATATGTCCTTTAACCGCAATATGCAACGCTTCAAGCCTGGCAATCATATCCTTGCTGGAGAGTCCTAATTCTTTGGCCAACTCGTAAACACGAACACCCATAATTCCCTTTCTTCCGCGTCAAACACAGACCTATAGATCCCATACAAAAAAAGTGGGAATGATTTCCCACTTAGTTGTATTTATTGTATAGTATATGAATTAGCCGGTTTTGTCAAGTACCGAACCGGATTTCCGCACGCCTCGATATCTCCGGACAATGAAAATATACAATAACCCCGGGACGTTAATAATGCTTCCCGAAATTACTCGCCCAATCCGGAAAAACCGGGATTAAATCGCGCACGGATGCGTAAAGGCGGGAACCGGATAAGAACACGGAAATTTCACGCTGGAACAGGCCTTATCGAAAGGGTTTCAGTACAGACGGGATTCACCGTTATTTTGTTTGCCAATTGGCGATTTCATAGCCAAAAGAAGGTGAACGATCCTCGTCCATAAGCGACTCATCATAATGCAACGCCGATTGGCTCCCCATGGTAACCGTTTTAGCCGCTACCGCACCAAAAACCTCGGAATTGCCGTTTAAAGAAAAGTCCGCCTGCGGCCCGTAAATAGTGCCGTAAAATTTGCTGTTGGAATTTACTTTGATATCCGTACAAGTATTGAGCCCATAAACGCCGAAATCCGCCGGATCTTCACTGTCGATCGTGATTATGGAATTTGCCATTAAATCCAACGACTTTCCTACAATAATTTCAACATGCGCGCCCGGGGCGATCACCAAAGTCGCGTTTGCCTGGACACTGAAATTATTTTCGACATATATGGTGGTATCCCCGGTAATCGTCAAAGTACCCTTAACCGTAACATCGATATAACTAAGCTCGCCGGAGATCGGGAGGCTATCCGTCTTTTTTACGGTCAGGCTCTCCTCCGGATTCGCCAACGCGGCTGGAATAGGAACAACCGGCAAAGTACAGCCCGCCGTAAGTACTTTTTCAGTACCGGAAATTGTTGCTCCGTTGTCTTTGATGACCGTTTCCGGATCCCCTCCGGCCCCGGCATAGATATCACCCTGCACTTCAACATTGCTTCCCAGTTCGATCGCGTCCTGTTCGATTGAATTTACCACGACATCGCCGTTCGAAGACACCGTTTCCGAGTAGTCACCGTCAACCGAATTATAACTATCAACCAGCGCATTTGACTTCAAGTTTATCGAATCCACGCCAAAAACCGCCTGATTGAAAATCTGGTACGGAGTAAGCTTAACCTGCACCGTCGACCGGGCAAACGGGTCCGCCTTTGACGGCACATATCCCACGGTAGTTAGAATAATATTATTGTCAACCGTGGAGTAAGTAATATCGTATTCTCCCTGGGAAACATCATCCGCTGTTTTAAAAGCGGCGTTAAATATCTTATTGGAACCGCTGGTTTGCCAGCCATCAGATTCGGCGAAATCAGTCCCTCCGTATAAAACCTCCCATATGCCGTATTCCGCACCGGCCTCAGCCACAGTTAACGCCGAAAGCGTGGTTTCCGTGCGTAACGTATTCCTTTGCTCGGTAACTATGCCGGTCACGTACGAAGTACTGATTATACCCAATACCAGTACTGACACCAACCCCATAATTAACGCGCTTCCATTTTGACCGCGGGAAATCCGGCCTGTTTTTTTATCAAATATTTTTTTATACATAGCCCACTCTCTTTTTGACCGCTATTATCAAAATCAGGAGCATACCCTTTCATTTATAAGTATAACACAAATACTGACATTTCGCAATTCTTTTTAAAAGATATTATTTTTATAATCTACTTAAATAATTGGAGTTATGGATTTATTCGAAATTTCTTAGCCTGGCGATAGAACTAAGGGTTTCTTGAACTGATTGATCCCCCCGAACTACCTTTGAGGTCGTAACTGAAATTGAAACGTCATTAAGTGAGGCCACGGATACCGAGGACAACCAATCCCCGGTAGAATTCTTGAAATCTAATTCCGACACATTATTAGCGATTATTCTTTGTTCCGCCGGACGCTGGCTTGACGCTCCCGCGTTAGGTACGACAATTCGCTCGATTTGATCGGGAGCGGCCCCGGTAAGATGATACACGATTTTATCATACTCATCATCGATAATATCCCCGTCGGAATCAGTCGATGGCACATCGAGAACAAGGGTATGGTCTCCGCTGGTAAACGTATCCATGCCCACGGTCAATGAATCCGGGGAGATCTGTTTTGCCCACTTCACATCACGCACCATCATATCCATGGCCAGCCGGGCGCTGCTATGCACTTCCATAAACACCGTTCCGGTGGAAAAACTCCGCTGTGAACTCATCAGGACCGCTACGATTACCCCTCCGATTATCAGCGAAATAGCCGCTGCGATCAGGATTTCCACGAGAGTAAATCCGGCGGTTAATTTTTTTTTGCCCATTCCAGACTGTCTCCGCTGTTTCATACCGGTATCAGTACCGCTAATATCTCAACCGCTAATGCCGTTGCGCGTTACCATAGTCGCCGCGCTTTTACTCATTATCCTTCCGCCGCTGGAAGCCCAGGTAACCGTTACCGTAACCCGGATAATATTATCATTGGGCGAAGAAGCGCCAAACGGATAATCCACCGTTACCGAACCCACCGGGCTGGTCAGGCGGGAAAAACCGGAATCGGCACCCAAAGTAAATGGGGTTGTACTGCCGGCAGGAAACGAAACCAGGATGTTGTCAAAACTGGTACTGCGGATAATTTCCATTTGCTCCTGCACGGCATAGGCCGCGACAGAACGCTCTTTCATATCGCTAAGATACGAGGTTCCTTTGGTAAACGCCGAGGCAATCCCTAAAAGCGCGATCCCGACAATCACCGTGGTCATCAGCAATTCAATTAAGGTAAACCCCTGATGTTTCGGTTTTATGGACATCAGCTACCCCCTACCCTCAATCATAACATAACCCGGCGTAAATATCCACTGCGGCGGGTTTATTAAGATAGTGTCTTTTTCGCTTCTTCGATCATTTGCTCGGCCCGTTTTTGACCGACCCCCTTGACCTGGGTCAAATCCTCGATCGTCGCCCGGGCAATCTTTTCCAGACTGTCAAACCCGGCTTCCCGTAAAGCAGTCAAGGTCTTTTCTCCGACCCCCTGCAGTTGAGATAGCTCCGAAGTCGGCGCCGCTTCTGCCGGCTCCTGCTCCGTCTGGTCCTCCACCGGATTGTCGTCCGGGACAATTTCCTGGGCCTGTACCTGGCCGCGAACATTGATCGACCAGCCTACCAGTTTCGATGCCAACCGCACGTTCTGGCCGCGTTTACCGATCGCCAATGACAGCTGGTCGTCCTCGACCTCGATATCGATTTTCTTATCTTCCGTGGTCAAGTCGATATGCTTAATCTTTGCCGGGCTCATTGCCGCCTTGACATATTCCTTAATATCATCGTGCCAGCGTACGATATCCACCTTTTCACCGTGCAATTCACGCACGATATTCTTTATCCGCGAACCGCGCACCCCGACACACGCCCCGACACAATCGATCTTATCATCTTTTGAGGCGACCGCAACCTTGGTACGCTCTCCGGCAAGACGGGAAATCGATTTAATTTCCACGATACCTTCATAAATCTCCGGCACTTCCAATTCAAACAATCGTTTCACGAACCCGGCGTTGGTGCGCGAAAGAATGATCTGCGGGCCTTTGCTGGTTTTCTTTACATCCAGGATCAACGCCCGTACCCGGCTGCCCTGAGGGAAATCTTCACCGGCAAGGATTTCTTTATACGAAAGAACCCCTTCGGTTTTTCCCAGATCGACAATAATATTCCCTTTTTCCGTGCGATGGACGATACCGTTGGTAATATCGCCGATCTTCGCCTGATAATCGCCGAATACGACTTCACGTTCCGCTTCGCGGATCTTTTGGGTAATAATCTGGCGGGCGGTCTGCGCGGCAATTCGCCCGAACTCTCCCGACTCTATTTTTTTTCCGTCTTTCAAGACGTCAATATCCCCGGTTTTTCGGTCGATAATCACGCTCAAATCGGCGTCTTCGCCAAAACGGCGGCGCGCCGCGGACAGCAATGCCGCTTCAATCGCCGCAACAATAATGCTTTTATCAATACCTTTTTCCCGCTCGATATAATCCAAAACCAATAATAATTCATTGCTCATAGTTACCACCTAATTTCCAATTTAGCTTTTAGTATGTCGTCCGTATTGATGGTCACCTGCCGTCCATCATTCAGCATAATAGCAATATCCCGTTCACCGACAGCCACAACCACTCCGGTAATATCCCGGGTTTTCCCATCCGAAGTACGCGCCAGACAATAGATCCTTTCCCCGCTGACCCGCTTAAAATCGCTTACCGTCTTCAGCGGCCGGTCCAGCCCCGGAGAACAAACCTCCAGCGCATAATCACCCACCGCGACCCCTTCCGCCTCCAGCTGATTAATGATTGCCCGGTTAAACCCCGCACAGGCATCCAAACCGATACCGCCGGCCTTATCCACCACAATCCTTATTTCGCCGCCGGCGCCCCGGGGATAGACGTTTACTTCCACCACTTCAATGGCTTCCGCTTCGGCAATCGCACCCGCAATCCGCCGCACGCGCTCATAAATAATGTCGTCCATTTGAACTTTCCACAAAAAAAGTGGGAATGCCTTCCCACTTTGTATTTTATTCTATCACAGGAGTATGAAGTTATTATACGCTCAAATTAAATATTGTCAAGCCCCCTACTTTTTTACTGTTCCCCATCCTCAACATGGGATAGCGAACGGCGAAATTTTGCCGCTTCATAATCCAATTCATCCTCCTGGGAATATTCCCCTTCCCGCGCCGTATCGGTGGAAACGGAGGTGAAATTATATTTATCTTTTTTCTTGGATACCGGTTTCGGTTTCACCGCCGGCTGCCGGCCACCGGCACGGGCGGCAATCTCGTTATCTTCGATTTCTTTAGCCTTAAACTTATCCAGCATCCGCAGGGAATCTTTCACCCTTTGCAGCTCGGTGCGCTCATCAACTTTAATCCGGGCGGTCGAATCCAACTGCTGAAAAAGCTCCAATTCCCGGTCGGACATGACCGAATCATAAATAATATGCGGAGTAACGAACAGTACCAGTTCAGTGTCGATTCTTTCCACGGATTTACTCTTAAACAACAGCCCGATTACCGGGATATCCCCGAAAAACGGGACTTTATTGCGGGTGACCGTATTTTTCGATTGCCGCAATCCGCCGATAACAATCGTTTGGCCGTCGCCGACAAGCAGGTTGGTCTCCGCTTTGCGCGAATCGATTACCGGCTGTCCGTCAAGCACTTCGGCACTTTTAAACGACTGCTCCGGCTTGACATTCATGGAAATATAACGCCCGCTGGTAATATGCGGGGTCACAAACAACTTTGTCCCGGCTTCCTTGAACTTGACATTGGTGGTTGTCCCGCTGCCGCTGTCAACGGATTCATAATATGGAATTGATTCGATAATCTCTATTTTAGCCTCCTGGTTATCCAGGGTCAATACCTTGGGATTAGCCAGAATCGTCGCTTTGTTATTAGAGATTAAAAAGGTTAAAACCGCATTCAGGTTCAGGGTATCCGTAAGGGTCTGAAATTCGAACTCAGCGCCGGTTACCCCCAGATCGGAAGTCAATACAGCGGTATTATTCTTCGACTTATTGGCGGTCAAAGAAGAGATCAAGCTTCCCCAGGAATCGGTTTCTCCGACTTTCACGTCCACCATCATCGCTTCGATCAAGACCTGCGGGGTTTTTGTGTCAAGATTCTGCGCCGCACGATCGACCTTTTCCACCATTTCCGGAATATCGGTTATGATCAGGGAATTGGTCCGGCTGTCGATCTCCATGGTCCCGCGTTTGCTGAGCATTTTAGAAAGCGACTCTTTTAATCTGTTGACATCGGCAAAATTAAGCGAGATTATTTTCGTCACCAGCGGCACTTTCCCCTCTTCTTCGAGTGAGCGCACCAGGCTCATGACCCGCACCAGGTTCCCTTCCTTTTTATAGGTAAAGTTGTAGGTTTTGAGAATAACATCCAAGGCCTGTTCCCAGGGAACATCCTTAAGCTGTACGGTAACCTTAGCGACAACATCCTCGCCGGCAACGATGTTGATCCCGCCTTTATAAGCCAGGATATTCAACACTTCCCGCATGTCGGTTTCTTTAAAATTAATCGACACCAGCGCTTCTTTGCCCGGAGTTTCCGGCTGTGCCAAAGACGGCGCTTTTTCATCCGCTTCCGCGGCTTCCTGCGCCAAACCCGGCCGAATCGCCGTAGTTTCGGCCATAACCAGCGCCAGCCCAAGGCACACCAGCAACGGCACAAACATTCTCGTCCGTGAGTTCATGGTCGATAGTCTCATGAAATGCTCCTCCTGATATTATTCCAACTTTTGTTTATCAATAAGCGAAACGGTATGCGTGAGTTCAAAATATTCGAACACGACCCCGTCCGCCGTAATACTCTTAATCTTCAGCTCACCGTTAATCTCATCACCTTGCTTATAAATTTTATTATTGACCATAACCAGCGGCTGATTTTCATCCCACAGGACTCCGTTGACCACTATTTTTGCCAAAAGGACCTTCAATTCCTCGCCATGGCTGGAGCCGGCTTCTTTTTTATTGCCGCTTTTATCCAACAACGGCACAAACGGATTACGGCGCTGTTCCACTTGATACACAAATGGCGCCGCCTCTTCATCCCCGCCGGTAGAGCCGCCGGTCTGGGCACACATCGCCGATGCGGCCAGTCCGCTCCATACCGCCAGCAGCACTCCCAGCCGGAGAATAAAAAAACTTTTCTTATTACTATCGAGAATTCGCATTGGTTCGGCTTTCCACGGCAAAAGCGCTGATAATCAATTTAATATTCTGCTTCTGCTCGTCGCTATTATCCACCGCTATTTTTACCTCGGTAATTTTCATGAACCGCGGGAAGTTCTCAATCCGGTTGACAAACGCGGCAAATTCATGAAACCCGGCCCTTACTTTTATTTCAATCGGAATTTCCTGATACTGCTTTTCCGATTGCGCCCCGGCAATGACATTTTTAATTTTCTGCGGCTCGATGGAATCAAAAGTAACATTGGTTTCCCGTCCGATCATAATAAGCTCGTCCAAAACCTGGGGGATATCGGTGTTTTGAGGCAGTTTCCCCTCGTAATAAGCTATTTTTTTGGTTATCTCATCGACATCCTGCGCCAGTTTTTCCTTGTCCAGCTTCGCCAATCCGGCATTTTTCAACTGGGCCTGGATGGTTTTTTCTTCCGCGTTGTAAGCCATGATTTTTTTAACCAGCGGCTGCACAACCAGCAGAATATACCCCACCAGGATAATTCCCAGCATGATCAGACTGCCGACAAGTACTTGTTTTTTAGGGTCGATTTTTAGCGCCATAGCCCAGCCTTACTTCAAAAAACATTGAATTTCAAACCGCATCACCGGCTTATCCCCGATTGTCTCCCGATACGACCGGTTTAGTTCGACTTTCGTAAAATCCTTCATGAAATCACTGTCTTTTTTAAGATTATTGATAAAATCATTTACCATTGAAAGCATCGAATTATTCACCAGTGAATAAGCCACCCCGTTTATAAACAATACCTGCTGTTCCGGAGTTTTCGTTTTTTCCTGCGCTCCTCCGGAAGAAGGCTTCCAGCCGAAAATATTTTCTTTTCCGCCCTTAGCCGTTTCCGGAACAACACCTTTAATATAGACATCGGTAAGCCATACGTCTTCCGGAATATTTTTGCTGATCTCGTATAGTTTCCGGCTCCAGAGAAACTGCCGGGAAAGCAATACCCGGGCAACCTGCATATGTTCGCTCAGCAACGCCCGCCCTTTTTTTAATTCCTCGATATCCTGCAGGACCGCCTTCAACCGGGCGTTTTCCGTCAACAGTTTCTGTTTGTACGCCTCCTTGGCCTTAAGCTGACTGGCCAAAATTACCCAGATCCCCAGCAGAACAAATATAACCAGGACCGCCCCGGCGGCAAGCATTTTATGCTGCAGCAATACCTGAAGGGTCTTATTGCTTTTTTTAGGCGCCGCTTTTTTCGAGGAAAGATTGATATCGAAACAGCGGTGACAGGCCAGCCCGGCGCATAAGGCCAACATGAGCGAACGCTCTTTTATCTTATGCTTCTCGGCAAGTTTGGGATCGCATTCGATAGCGCTCAGCGGGTTCCAGATGGTAACTTTTAAGCCGAGGATATTCTGAAGGTACTTATCCATATTCTTATACATGGCAATCTTGCCGCTCAGATAAATCTCCTCGACCGTATCCCGCCCCTGGCTTTCATAAAATTCAAGCGTGCGGCGGATCTGATTAGACAGCGCGTTCATGATAAACAAACTCAATTCATAAATATCGTCACTGCCGAGCAATCCCTTCAATTTATTGACATTATCGAAATCCAGCTCCATCTCCGGGGGAACCGCGTCGATAAGATTACTCCAGGCGACAAACGCGTCCTTGGTCAGCCCGACGATCTTTCCTTTGATAATATCGATATTGGTGACTTCCAGCCCGACATTAATGATCGCCACGGTCTTTTCCGGGGCAATTTCGGGCCGTTAACATAAAAGCAGTTCAATAAACTAAAGGTATCCACTTCGACGAATCCGCAGCCATACCCGGCGGACTCGACCAAACTCACATAATTTTCAATAAGATCTTTTTTTGCCGCAACCAGAATCACCCGGGTTTTAGTTTCGGCGATGCTTTTATCCATGACCGAATAATAATCGAACACAATCTCATCGGTCTTATAATGCACCTGACGCTCCACCTCGAACTTGAGCGCCTTGCGGATTTCTTCGTCGGACATTTGCGGCCAGTGGATATCGCGCACCATGACCGATTCTCCGGACACGGAGATATTGATTTTAGTTTTGTTTTTCTGCTTCAGCGGAAGCCGGTTCATCACCTCTTTGATCGCGTTAACAATACCCTGGCGGCCGTCCCGGAAATTGACATCGACCATGGTAAAATCGATCAGTTTATTGGTCTTCGGCGTTGATTGGACATACAACGCTTTCACCAAACCGTCACCGATCTCCAGGCCTATCGCTTCAGTATTTTTTTCGAACATCGTTCTTCCCGCTGTATTGTTCAGATTTCAACATTTTCCGGGTAACACACCCGGTTTTTCCCGGAACGTTTTGCCTTATAAAGCATATCATCCGCCCGTTTGATCAATTCGTCGATCTCGACATTTTTATCCTCTGGGTATTGCCTTACGGAAACTCCGATACTTACCGTAACCGCCAAATGGATGGTTTCATTAATTACAAAGTCCGAACGCTCCACAATTCCGCGCACCCGCTCGCCGATGGAAAACCGGTCGTGCGGGCTTTCGGCAATTCCCGGCAGGACTAAAACGAATTCTTCCCCGCCGTAACGGGCGCAGATATCGGTCAACCGAACGCTGGTGCTTAAAATCTGCGCTATTTTCTTAAGCACCATATCCCCTTCCTGGTGACCGTAGGTATCGTTGATCTCTTTAAAATTATCGATATCGATCATCAGCACGCTCAACGGCAGCAACTGCCGGTTGCAGAATTCAATCTCTTCCCGCATGCGCTTTTGTAAAAAAGTCCGGTTATACAACTGGGTAAGCCGGTCGACCGCCGCCAGGCCGCGATGAATCGCGCTGCCCAGCGCAATGGATGCCTGCGCCACCAGCTGCAGAAAAAAATCCTCTTCATTCCGGATCCGGGTTGCCGATTCTTCACTGCAAAAAATAACGATAATGCCCCAGACATTATCCTCCAGCACCAAAGGGACTAAGGCCAGCGAACCGATTTGAGACATATACGAAGCACGCTCTTCTTTGATGAAATAATGCACATTCGAATCGGCACCGAAAATATCGCTGATATAAGTACTGATCTTTTTCGATTTCATCACGTTTTCGATGATCTCGTCTTTGGTGCTGAACTTCGTGGCTTTCAACGTGGTGTTGTCGAAATTATCCCCGACCTCGTAATGAAATTCATTCGTTTCCGAATCCAGGCTCAACAGAAAACACTGGCTGTCGCCGGCCACGGATTTTGTCGTCTTGGAAAACATGGTCACGATCAACCGCAACAACTGTTCCTTGTTCAAAGCCGCGGCAAGGTCCTTGCAAAATCCGCGCAGAAGCCCGGATTGTTCCTGCTGCCGTTTATCCTTCCGCTTGATTTCTTTGAGTATTTCTTCTTTCTCGCTCTGAAACTTCCGGGTCTGTTCTTGCCGGAGTTCAGTTTCTTTTCGATTTCTCACCAGCAGATAACCGGCAACGATAATAAACGGAATAATCGTAACCACCAGTGCCGGCCCCATCCCCGGGCTCATCACCCAAAAAATTATCAGGAACAATACTCCGATAATCGGCAAGATCATAATTAGTTTATTCATACGATCTTATATCCTATTTAACCTGATAAAATAAAAAAAATGCAGACCGGTCCTATGGTCATACTCGCCCAAAGAAAAAAGATTATTCGACGAAGATTTAGAGCTGGAAAGATAACTGGTAGCGTTTTCTGTTCGCACAGAAAAACACCTCCTTGTTTTCCGATTAAAATCCATTTTACGGTGTTGCAACCCCTATTACAACTACAGATTTATTGTAGCATTCCAAAGGTTTTATTGTCAATAAAAATGATTACTTTTAATAAGTTATGACTTTTTCACTCATCCCTTTCCGGGGCATTGTAAACAACCTACTTATTTGCGCTATAAAACCGGGATATCCTGTTTGTCAACCCGGCCCGGATCACGGCCGTTATCATAATACACTGTCCCGCCTTCATTCATGACAAAATTACGGGCGCTTCCGGAAAGCGATACGGCATACACCCCATAGCCCTCTCTTTTTCCGTCGGCATCGACCGTGCCGGGGGAATAAATAAACTCATACCCGTATTTTTTAAACCGCATTGCTCCGGAAGCAATGTCTTTCGGCTTAAACGGGGATCCGGCTCGATTGATAAGCGGATAAAAACTATCGGGATAATACCGGGAAGCATGCTCCAGATTAAAGGTTTCCAAACTATAGGCAAGGCGGAGTAAAATTTTTTGGGCCCGGGCTTCCCGCAATTCAAGAAAAAACCGGCCGGCATTCGTGCTTACGAGTATTCCCAGCAGGACAATGAACGCGATCATCAACCGGATTTCTCCGGTGGTTAATTTTATTTCTTTCCGCTGGTCACGCCCCATGATCACTCTCCCCGGCCCGATACGGGTTCGCCGCATTCAGGTCACTGAGCCGGCAACATGGCTTCATACTCCGCTTCGGTGGTAATAACCGCAGCGTTGTTATCTCCCGCGCGCAAAAGTCCGGTTTCATTGATAACGAACGTCCGCCTCCCGGTAACCGTATACGCGCTGGGAGTAGCCGAACACACGAATTGATAAGCGTTAATCTGCGTATAGTTGAAATTATACCCGTTTTTAGGAACACCGCTGTTCACGGTATCAACCGAATCGTCCATATAGGCCGGAATCGCGGTAGTCAATGACTGTAAATCACCGGGGAATGCCATCGGGGTTTGCACCAGACGAAAATTCTCGCAGGCAGTAGCGATACTTTTCAATGTCCCCTGGGCCACGGATTCATTGGCGTTCATTCGCGCCCGCATCAAATTGGGAATCGCCAAAACCGACAACGCGGCGATACAGGCGACAACAATCATAATTTCCACCAGCGTAAACGCCCGGGTTCCGTTTTGCTGTTTTCGCCTGGACATTATCGTTATCTTCATAGCAATACCGTTGGGTTCGGCAACGCGTTTTTAGATTATCACTTCCGGATATCATTATAACACAGAGAACAACGATGTAAACAGGCCCGAACATTCACAAAAAAAATTACTTAATCCGCCAACCGCGCGCTACTGAATAATCGGGTCCTCCGCGTCCGCGACGGCGTCCTTATCGGCATCTTCCCGCAAAACTCCGGATTCATCAATGACAAACCAGCGGACTCCGGTCATGTTTTCCCTAACCGGGCGCGCGGCGCAATCATAGGTTTGGACCACATTATTTACCGGCGCTCCGGAAACGTAACTGAAAACATATCCTTCCCGGTCATTAACCGCGAACAGTTCCGCGCTGATCCCCCCGGGATCCGCGGCCGTCATGCCGGCGCAATTATCCGCCGGATCATAAGAAGGAACTCTTTGCTCCTCCCGGTATCGCTCGCATGACATCGACAGAGATTTTAAGGCCGCTTGCGCCGCGGCCTCATTAGCCCCGATCCGGGTTCGCAGGAAACCGGGAATGATAATTGCCGTCATCAAAGCAATTACCGCAACCATAATAATGATTTCCAGCAAAGTGAACGCGTTCCGGCCCCCCATCGCCGGACCGTCTGAGTTCCGATATACCTTCGGCAAAAATTTTTTCTTTACTATCGCCCCACCCACGTTGCCTCACTATTCCTTTCCCGGAGTTTAGACAAAAAAGAACGGCGTTAAATTAACGCCGTTCTTTTTTATACGATTATCATCCCGATATCATTGTACCGCAGTCATCGCATCGTACAACGCAGTAGTAGTAATATCCGTTTTACCATCCGTCGCTCTCAATACTCCGGTTTCATTGATAGCGAAAGTACGGTTTCCGGTTACGTTAAGCGTAATCGGTTGTCCGCAAGCTACATACTGGTTGACTCCCAGGGTATAATAATTGAATATATACCCCTGTCTGCCGGCAGCCGCGAAAATACCACCATCAAGATACGGCGGAGTAGCATCCGACACATCCGTCAACACCCCATCACCGGAATCATTTGCCGGATAAGACGGAGTTGTCTGACCGGCGCGAAAACTTTCGATCGCCGTTGAGATACTCTTCAACGTCGATTGCGCCGCCGCCTCATTCGCGTTAAGTCTGGCACGCAAAAGGTTCGGTATCGCAATTGCCGCCAACAAGGCAATAATTGCCACAACAATCATAATTTCCACCAATGTAAAACCCTTACGACCCATACTGCACCTCCCTTTCCCTAGTTAAAGGTTAAAATCAATACCAGCTATATAGTAGCATTTGGCGTGCCAAGAACAATACTCTGGGGAAAATTTTATTAATTTCAAGTTAGCGCTTTATTTTCAATGAGTTACATTTTTGGTTGTTTGCCGCTTTTTTGGGGATAACTTTTTGGCACTATCTGATATGGAAAAATTTTTCCAGAAACCGACAATTTGTTTCTCAAAATCAATAAGTTATCAATGGTTATAATCGGTTATTAGCGGTTACTGAAAACATAATCCTGTACAGGCTGGGATTTAGCACTCAACGGTTTATTATGCATATTCATTATTATAAACTATCAGCTGTTAGCCATCGAGTCTTTTTACTTTTTACTTTTTACTTATAATCCGTACCTTTTTATTTTATAATCCAGATTGCGCCGGGTCATTTTCAATATTTTCGCCACCAGATTTTTGTTCCCGCCGACCTCGGCCATGGTTTTGGCAATCAATTCTTTTTCGAACTGCTCAACCTTACCCTTCAAAGAATCTTCTCCGGCATGGTCTTCGGCTGCGGCCGGAGCCTGGGGCCGGGTAATCCGCTCCGGCAAATCCTCCGGCTGCAGGGCATCCCGGTCGCCTAAAGCCACCGCGCTCTCGATCG
>JAQULA010000009.1 GCA_028718845.1 Candidatus Omnitrophota bacterium | reverse complement strand
CCGGTGGTACGGCATCGCCAAACCGAATTTCTCGCTGTGTTCTTCACACTGCTCCATCGATTTTATCTCGAAGATAACCACTTCTTTGAGCCGGCTGATCAATTCCGGGCTCGGTTCGGCCTGAACCAGGCTTACCACCAACAGCAGTATAAACAATAAACCTATTAAAGGAAGCAGTCTCATAGTGGTATTGTAACAAATATGACTATCCGCTTCAAGTCACAAAACTGGTTACCAAAACACCCGGATATAAAAATTTCAGTCAAAAACTTTTCGGTTCTCGTTGCTGGTTTTAACTTGCGCCCCTGCGTCTCACGATGTTGCAACTAAGTTTTTGCGTCCTTCGTCCCCCGTCCTTCGGACTTCGGGAAATACCGCTTTGACATCCCCCTTTTATTCGTGTTATACTAACGTATCCCAAAAAATGTAAAGGAATATACAATGTCCATCACTAAAGACAAAATAATCTATGTGGCTAAGTTAGCCCGGATACGGCTGGATGAGAAAAATCTCGATCACTTCACCTCGCAGCTGGACAAAATTCTCAGTTACATGGAAAAGCTTAATCAGCTCAACACCGACGATACCGCCCAGACCAGTCACGTGATGGGCCTCAGCAACGTTTTCCGTCCGGACGAAAACACCGCGTCGTTGTCCAATGAAGAAGCCCTTAGTAACGCTCCGGAACAGGAAAACGGGCATTTTAAAGTACCGAAAATTATCTAAAGAGCAGGCTATGGAACTAACTCAATACAGCGCCTATGAATTATCCACGATGGTCGGCAAGGGTGATATTTACCCGGTCGACATCGCCGCGGCGTATCTTAAACGCATTGCGGCCTTGGACAAAAACATTCACGCGTTTGTGCACTGCGATCCGGAAGCGGTGCTGAAAAAAGCGGAAAAAATAAAAACCGGGCGGTTGCGCGGCGTCCCGATTGCCATTAAAGACAATTTTTGCGTTAAAGGACAGCCGACGACCTGCGGTTCGAAAATTTTAAAGGATTTCCGTCCGCCTTATAATGCCACGGTTATCGAAAAGCTGGAACAGGAAGGCGCGATCATCCTCGGAAAAGTAAATATGGATGAATTTGCTTTCGGCTCTTCCTGCGAAACCTCGGCGTACGGGCCGACGCACAACCCCTGGGACATAACCCGCGCGCCCGGCGGTTCAAGCGGCGGATCGGCGGCAGCGGTAGCGGCCCGTTTCGCGCCCTGGGCCCTGGGCTCAGACACCGGCGGATCGATCCGCCAGCCGGCTTCTTTATGCGGGGTTGTCGGGTTGAAACCGACCTACGGACGGGTGTCCCGCTACGGACTGATCGCGTTCGCTTCCAGCCTGGACCAAATCGGCCCGCTGACGCTGGACGTGCGCGACGCGGCCCTGCTTTCAAGCGTGATCAGCGGGTATGACCCGAAAGATTCCACCAGCGTCAACATCCCGGTTCCGGATTATCTGCAGTTATTGGGGGAAAACGTCAAAGGTTTAAAAATCGGCATTCCCAAAGAATATTTTATTACCGGTATCGAAGACGGAGTGAAAAACGCGGTCATGCAGGCGATTGAGGTTTTCAGAAAATTAGGCGCGCAGATCGAGGAAATAAACCTGCCGCATACCGAATACGCGGTCGCTACCTACTATATTGTCGCTCCCAGCGAGGCCAGCTCCAACCTGGCCCGCTTTGACGGCGTGCAATACGGACTGCGCGTAACCAAAGGCGAAAAAGTCAGCGACAGCGGCCTGATCGATATGTATATGAAAACCCGCGGCGAAGGATTCGGACAAGAAGCGCTGCGCCGGATCATCCTCGGCACTTATTCCCTTTCCAGCGGCTATTATGACGCCTATTATCTCAAGGCGCTGAAGGTCCGCACAAAGATCGGCGAGGATTTCAAAAAAGCGTTCGCCCGGGTAGATTGCATCATGACCCCGACATCTCCGACCGGAGCGTTTAAACTGGGAGAACGGACCGACGATCCCCTGGCAATGTATCTTTCGGATATTTTTACTATTTCGGCGAATCTGGCCGGGATACCGGCATTATCGATACCCTGCGGGTTTACTCCGGAAAACCTGCCGGTGGGACTGCAGATTTTAGGTAAGCCGTTTGACGAACAAACACTGTTTAATGCCGCCCACGCGTATCAGCAAAGCACTAACTGGCACAGACGCAAGCCGGCAATGGCGCAAAAATAGCGCCTAACAGTATTGCGTTGTGCGTATTGAGTATTGAGTCAAAAACTGGAATAACGGACTATACGGCGGTAAAACATTTCTTGAAATAAAAACAGAAGGGCTTCGAGTCGCAGGCTTTAAATTTTTTAGACGCAATAGGCACGACTCGAGACGCAATACTAAGGGATAATTATGACTTACGAACCGGTAATCGGATTGGAAGTTCACGTGCAAATGGACACCCGCTCAAAAGCGTTTTGCGGATGCGGCACGGTGTTCGGCATGCCGGCCAATACACAGGTATGCCCGGTATGCATGGGCCTGCCCGGGGTATTACCGGTGCTCAACGAAAAGTTCCTTGAATACGCTATCCGCACCGCCCTGGCCTTGAATTGCACGGTGGCCAATTATTTGAAATTCGACCGCAAGCATTATTTTTATCCGGACTTGCCGAAAAATTACCAGATTTCACAATACGACCAGCCTCTGGCCGGCCACGGACGTTTGAACATCGAAGCCGACGCGATAAAAAAAACAATCCGTATTTTACGCGTGCACATGGAGGAAGATGCGGGAAAATTAATTCACACCGCCGGCGGCAGCCTGGTTGATTTTAACCGTTGCGGAATGCCGCTGCTGGAAATCGTATCCGAGCCGGATATTAACTCGGCGGCCGAGGCCTATGCCTACCTCTCCCAGCTAAAGAACATCCTGGAATATCTGGAGGTATCGGACTGCGACATGGAAAAAGGCAGCCTGCGCTGCGACGCCAATATTTCCCTGCGTCCGGCGGGACAAACCGCCCTCGGCATAAAAACCGAAGTGAAAAACATGAATTCCTTTAAAGGCGTCCGCGACGCGCTCAATTACGAAATCGGCCGGCAGGAACAGGTGCTGCGCGACGGCGGGGCCATTACCCAGGAAACCCGGTTATGGAACGAGGAACAGCAAAAAACATTTTCGATGCGTTCCAAGGAAGAAGCGCATGATTACCGTTATTTCCCGGAGCCGGATCTTGTCCCCTTCACGATCAGCGATGAAACGATCGCCGCGGCAAAACAGGCCTTACCGGAACTGCCCGCGGTGAAAAAAACGCGTTTCATGGCCGAGTATAAACTCAGCGAATACGACGCTTCGGTCATCAGCGCCGATAAATATCTCGCGCTTTATTTTGAAAACACGGTAAAACAATATCATATGCCGAAGATCATCTGCAACTGGCTGATGGGCGATGTCATGAATTTTATCAACACGAACCAGGTGAACATAAAAAAGCTGGATGAAGTATTGCCTGTAAAAAACCTGGTCGCCATGGTACAATTAATCGACAATAATACGATCAGCGGCAAAATCGCCAAAGAAGTGCTGGCGGCCATGCTCACCGGCGGTAAAGACGCGGCCACGATCATCAAGGAAAAAAATCTCGGCCAGATCTCCGATAGCGAAGCCCTGGAAGCGATAATCGACGAAGTGATCCGGGAACAGCAAAAAGTGGTTGAAGAGGTCAAAACCGGAAAAGATAAAGCCCTGATGTTTCTGGTCGGCCAGGTCATGCAAAAAACGCGCGGCAAAGCAAACCCGCAAATAGTGAACACCCTGATCAAGAAAAAATTGCTCGGCAACGCATAAGGAGGATTAACCATGCGATTAAGAAAACTTCCCTTGTTTATCATACTCGGCTTTTCCCTGATATTTATCCTGAATAATACCGCGAGCGGACGCCCGAAGGCCGCCAAAGACGATCTGTATAATCAAATCGAGATTTTCTCCGACGCTATAAGCGCCATCCAGATGGAATACGTCGACACGGTCCCGTCCAAGGACATTATTTACGGCGCGCTTAAAGGCATGCTCTCCTCCCTCGACCCTTATAGTCAGTTCATGGACCAGGACACCTATAATGAACTGCAGGTTGAAACCGTGGGAGAGTTCGGCGGACTGGGGATCGAAATCACGATCAAAGATGATCTTTTGACCATTATTTCCCCTCTCGACGGCACGCCCGCGCATAAAGTCGGGCTCAAGGCATTGGACCGGATCATTAAAATCAACGGAAAAATAACCAGAGACATGAACCTGACCGACGCGGTAAAGAACATGCGCGGCAAACCGGGCACGGATGTAACTTTAACGATCATGCGTGAAGGCGTGGACGAACTCAAGGAC
Organism: Candidatus Omnitrophota bacterium; assembly: GCA_028718845.1. Taxonomy (GTDB): domain Bacteria; phylum Omnitrophota; class Gorgyraeia; order B26-G9; family B26-G9; genus JAQULA01. The sequence continues at coordinate 15,886 of JAQULA010000009.1, read as the reverse complement.
TATGTCATTACCCGCGACATCATCAACATCAAATCCGTGCGCAAAGCGGAAATACTGGAAAACAAGATCGGCTATATCAAGCTGACCGATTTCTCGGAAAAAACGAAAAACGACCTTGATGAAGCGCTGGCAATGCTGGAAAAAGAAGGCATGGACAGCCTTATATTCGACCTGCGCAATAATCCCGGCGGTCTGCTGATCTCATCAGTGGAAACCGTCAGCGAGTTTTTGCCGACCGGGAAACTGATCGTTTCCACCAAGGGCCGGGACCCCAACCAGAACGCCGAATATCGCGCCACGGGTAAAACTCATTTCAAGGACATTCCGCTTATCGTCATGATAAACGGCGGGTCGGCCTCGGCTTCGGAAATCGTTGCCGGCGCGATCCAGGACCATAAACGCGGGGTTATTTTAGGGACAAAATCGTTCGGAAAGGGATCGGTACAAACCGTTATCCCCCTGCGCGACGGTTCCGCGTTACGCTTAACCACGGCGAAATACTACACCCCTTCCGGACGGACGATTCATGAAACCGGGGTCACTCCGGACATCGTTGTCGAAGTGGAAGAACCGAAACAGGAAGTTAAAAAGGAACCTAAAAAAGAAAATACCATATTTGAAAAATTAGAACAGGAAGAAAAAAATAATAACAATAACACCCCTACGGATAAAGAACCTGCCGCAGTAGAACCGGCGCCGTCACCGGAAGAACCGGTTCCGGCCCCGGATCCGGAGAAAAAAGATCTCATGAAGGACGATAATCAGCTCAGAGCCGCGGTCAATCTCATGCAGGGGATAAAAATATACCAGGGCATGAAAACAATCAATTAATACGGTTACGCTTTTCCGGCCTACGCCGGAAGCGTTGTCCTTCGGTATACGCAGGTAACCCCGCTTAACAATCATGCGCAAACAAAAAATAATTCTATCGATTATTGCCGGATGCATTATTATTGCCGCCGGTATTGCCGGCTTATTAGCTAACCGCGGCCGGGATAACACGGCGATTACCCGGCAGTGTGATACGGCGATACAGACACTTCTGGAACGCAACGGCATTAACTCCCGGATGCTGCAGGGAACAAAACGACGGGCGCTGCGCAGCGGAACAACCCGCATGGAATATATCGAACGTGAATTCCGGGTGCCCCCGGCAATAAACCTGTCCGGACTGCAAAAAGCCATCACCGAAAGCAAAACCACTGCGCCGATGGGGATCGGAAAAATCCAAAAATCACGCGATAAGCAGGAACAGATCCTCAGCATTGAATTCTGCCTGCGGCAATTAACGCTGTACCGGCTTACCCTGCGCCAAAAAATCCTCGCGGAAAAGAAGCCCGGGGAAGCAGAAAAACCCGGTAAAGAAAAAACCGGTAAAATCGCCCTGGTACTGGATGACTGGGGCTATAACCGCGATCTGCCGGCAGCCGCGCTCGCTTTAGGCATTCCCATAACTTACGCAATCCTCCCGAAGCTGCCCTATTCACAGGAAATCGCCGTGAGCCTGCGAAACGCCGGTCAGGAATATATTCTCCATCTCCCGCTGGAACCGCATAACGCCGCCGGACAATCATTGGAGAAAAATACTATACTTACCGCGATGTCCGAGGAAGAAACTTTGGATATTATGCGCAATGATATGCGCAGTCTGCCGGGAATCAGCGGCATCAACAATCACATGGGCTCGCTGGCGACGGAAGATGAACGCCTGATGCGCCGGCTCATGACGGAATTGAAACGGGATAATCTTTATTTTCTCGACAGCTATACCAGCAATGCCTCGGTGGCCGAAACCACCGCCCGGGAATCCGGGGTCCCTTTCCTGCGGCGTGATGTTTTTCTGGATAACAGCGAGACGCGGGAATCGATCGGCAGCCAGATGGACAAGACCAAAAATATCGCCCGGGAAAAAGGGCAGGTTATTGTTATCGGCCACGCGCGGCCGCTAACCCTGGAAACACTCCGGGACCTGATACCAAAACTTAAGAATGAAGGATTTACGTTTGTATTCTTGTCGGATTTAAAAAACAGCGAATAGCGGATAGCGTTTAGCGAGGAGTAAAGGCAAGAACTCAATACTCACGACGCAATACAATTTTAGCAACTATTGATAACCATTGATAACTTTTTATAACCTGAGGTTCCGGTAATGTTGGTCTTGGGCATCGAGACATCCTGCGATGAAACCGCGGCGGCGGTGGTGAAGAACGGACATACGGTTTTGTCGTCCTGTGTCAGTTCCAGCGTACACCTGCATCAGCGCTTTGGCGGGATCGTCCCGGAAATCGCCTCACGGTTCCATCTGGAATATATAATCCCGGTAACGACCGCCGCGCTCAAGGAAGCCAAGGCGTCGTTTTCCGATATCGACCTGATTGCCGTTACCCATACCCCGGGACTGGTCGGCTCATTACTGGTCGGGGTATCGTTCGCGAAAGCACTGAGCCTGGGTTTGGCTGCGCCGTTGCTCGGGGTAAATCATATCCATGCTCATCTTTTTTCCCCGTTTTTAAATAAAAAACGCCTGACCTTCCCTTTCATCGGGTTGGTTGTCTCCGGCGGGCATACCAGCATCGCTCTGGTCCGGGGGGTGGAATCTATCCGCATTATCGGCCGGACCCGGGACGACGCCGCGGGAGAGGCCTTCGACAAAGTAGCCAAGATCATGGAGCTGCCTTATCCCGGAGGGCCGGTCATCGATACCCTGGCTCGCACGGTCAAGGATTCTCCGTTTCATTTTAACTGCGCTCAATTTGAAGACAGTTTCGATTTCAGTTTCAGCGGCATTAAAACCGACGTGCTTTACACCTGGCAAAAATTAAAAACCCGGACCAGGAAAACCAAGGCTCAGATAGCCTGCGCCTTTCAGCAGGAAGCCGTTAACACGATTGTCCGCAAAAGCATCGCGGCCTGCCGTTATTATAATATCAAAACCCTGTGCGTCGGCGGCGGCGTCACCTGCAACAGTTTGCTGAGAGAGCGCCTGATTGAAGAAGGCGGCAAACAAGGCATAACCGTTTTACCGGCCGAAAAAAGATTTTGCATCGATAACGCGGCGATGATCGCCGGACTGGGTTATCATCTCTATAAAAAAGGCCGCCGTTCAGATTACACGCTCAGCGCCTGCGCCACCCGATAACGGGGAAATCCGGATTTTTGAAATTGGCAATTGACAAAAGCGTTTTTTTTGCCAATAATATAATGAATCTAAAGCACGATAAGGAGGAATCAAAATGGCTAAGAGAACACGAAAAGGCAAATTAAGATGGCGCTCGAAAAAAGCTAATCACGGCCGCAAGCCTTGCCGAGGCGCATAACCGCTACTTCCCTTCACGGCGCGGAGTGCGTAAGAATATGTATTTCCAGCAAGTTGCGAAAAACTCTGCGCACTTGACTTTAGAATTCAAAAGTGTTAAGATTGAAGTTAACTTTTTGCATGGAAATTCACGGAGAATGCGGTTGAAAAGAGATGTTGTTAGCAGAGTAATATATTTCATGGTTTTTGGAGTGTATTCGCTGTGCGCCCTCTCTCCGGTTCAAGCAATGGGAAGGCGCCCGGCAGCCGATAAAAAAGCACAGCCGGACGATTTTGTTTTACCGGAAATCGAAATAATTACCAAGCCGGAAGCAAGTATCGATTTGCTTTCCAAAAAAGAGACACAAGCCCCGGCTCCGGAGGGAACCGGGTTACCGACAACGATGCTGCCGGCAAAAGGCGAAGATGCGATAACCTCAAACCGGAATTACCGGGTTATTGATCTGCAAAAAGCGCTTAAAAACGCCGGAATGGATGTCGGCGCGATTGACGGGAAAATGGGGCCGAAAACAAAAAAGGCAATCCGGGATTTTCAACGAACCCATAATCTTGTCGTTGATGGAATCGTTGGCGTAAAAACCTGGGAAAGATTAAAACCGTTTCTCACAATATCTAAAACTGAAACCAAAAATTGATCGCATTCTATAAGGAGGTGCCTATGGTGGCTAAATTTAAGTTTTTGGTGGTAATCCCGTTGATCATCGGACTGTGCGGCTGTTCTATAGTTTTACAAAAAAGAAATCCCAACGATCTCAATAAGATCGACGACCTGAGCACGGAATTGGAGCAGGAACGCCAGGCGCGTGAAGAATTGCTGCGCGCGAAAAAAGAGCTGGAGCTGCAATTGAAAAAGGAGATCGAAGAGAAACAGGTCCGTCTGGAAATGCTTAACAAAGGACTGGTAATCACGTTTATCGACGAAATATTATTCGATTCCGGAAAAGCGGTTATCCGCAAAGAAGCTTACCCGGTCCTGGATAAAGTCGCTACCGTACTCAACAATCAAGTCAGCGACCGCAATATCGCCATCGAAGGCCATACCGATAACCAACCGATAACGAAGTCCAGCTGGAAATCGAACTGGGAACTTTCAACCGCCCGGGCAACCAGCGTTCTTCACTATCTGGTCGATAATAAAAATGTCGAACCTACCCGCTTATCCGCGGTAGGATACGGCGAATACCGCCCGGTAGTTTCCAATAGCAGCACCACCGGCCGTCAACAGAATCGACGCGTAGAGATCACCGTATTACCGGAAAAAATCATTAAGAAAAATGCCGACCAAAGCGCTCCGGTAATTCCACAAGAGCAGTCGGCTCCGGAAGTATCTTCCACGGAAGATATTAAGTAAAATAACGCGTTCGTATTCAAACACTGTAGGCCATGACCGAATCACTGTTACGGAAGATATGCGTTCTTCTGCTTATAACTAATATTGTCTGTTTTTTGTGGGCACTGGGAGCGAATTCGCGTAAACACGTCGAACTGCAAAAAAGCACCACCCTGCAAACAAAAGTCCGGACACTCGCACAGGCCAATACGGTTATTACCGATAACCTGAAACAGGCTAATAACCGGCTTTTTGTCCTGAAGAAGTCGGAGCAAAAACTGCAGGCAATGCTTACCGCCCTGGAGCAAAAGAATAAAGCCCTGAATCAAAACCTGGCCACCTCTCAGGAGGGACAAAGCGGCATCGATAAGGAATTCAATGACTTGAAAAAGGAAGCCGAAAACCTTAAAAACGCCAACATGCTGCTGGGAGAAGAATTGATCAAGCTCAAGGAAAAAGAAACCGCGTTGCAGCAGGAACTGACCACGCTGCACTCGGAACTCGAATCGTATAAATCGGCCAAGCCCCAGAAAAAGACCGAACCCCCCAAGCCCAAACAACCTCCAGCGGTGAGCGAACCGGCTAAAAGTAAAAATTTCCGTTGGTAATCCCAAGTTAACTGACTTCGGCAAGCAGGCATTTAAAATAAGCCGTTTCTTTTTTATGCAGAAGACTGGGGTGATCCGCCGGCTGAGTTGCCCATCCCAGCATCCGGATCGAACGGCCCGCGGAGTGCGCTGTTTCCAGCAGGAGTCGGCGGAACGAATCGTCATCGACATGATATGAGGCGCAGGCGGTCACGAGCAATCCTCCGGGCTGAAGCACTCCCAATACCCGCGCGTGCAGCTCCCGATACGATCGCAGCGCCGCATCGGCTTTATGCCGGGCGCTGGAAAATCCCGGGGGATCGATAACGACCACATCGAATTTCTCTTTACGGCCGGATAATATTTTCAACGATTCAAAAACATCCGCTTCAAGCAGGGAATACTTTCGGCTGTCAATATTGTTGGCGCGCATATTGTTTTCCGCTTGTTTAAGCGCGTGCGCGGAAATATCGATACCGGTGGTCCAGGCCGCACCGTAGGCCTGGGCGTAGACACTAAACGACCCGTTATAACAGAAACAATCCAAAATCCGTTTATGCCTGACCGCCGGCCGCAGTAATTGCCGGGCCGAACGGCGGTCGATATAAAAACCGGTTTTTTGCCCGTTCTCGACATCAACACGGAAATTGATCCCGTTCTCTTTAACTTCCACGCCGGCGGGAAACTTCCCGCTCAGGGCCCTTTTTTCAAGCAATAATCCCTCACGCACGCGCTGCTGGGTATCGTTGCGCAAATAAATCCCCTTTGGGTGAATCAATTCACGCAGGCAATCGACAATCAGGTCTCGGCGTTGTTCCATGCCCAGCGTAAGCGTCTGCAGGACCAAATAACCGCCGTAGACATCGATAATAAGCCCGGGTAGATAATCCGACTCCGAAAAAACCAGGCGATACAGGGTGGTATCGGCATCGAGCACGGTCCGGCGCAGAGCAAGCGCCTGCTGCAGTCGGCGGATAAAAAACTCCTTGTCCACCGGTTCGTCGTTACGGGTTAAAAGCCGTACCGCGACGTTTGCGGCGGGATTGATATAGCCGCGGCCGAGAAATTTTTTTTCAAAACTCCGTACATCAACAATATCTCCGGGATTATACGCGCCGCTTACGTTATTGATCTGGGCCGTAAATATAAACGTGTTCCCGGACGCGATATGTTCTTCCTGCTGGGGGTTAAGCGTTACCGTGACCATTAGCCCGCATTACTTGGCGTCTTTTTTATCTGGGCCCTGGCCGTCATCTTCCTTCGTCATCGATTTTTTGAATTCCTTGATACTCTGGCCCATGGACCGCGCAATCTCCGGAAGCTTTCCGGCACCGAATAACAGCAAAAGAATAAACAGAATCAACAGTAATTCCGGCACTCCAAATCTACCCACGATCCCCTCCTTATGTTACCTCATTACGGCATTCGATGAGGTCATTCTGTAGTGAGTTTTCCGTTTTAACCGACACGCTCGGCATCTCGCGCAACAACCGCGCCTTTTCTGTGTTCAAAAATCAAAATCAGCCAGATGCTGATCTCATATAAAACGATTATCGGTATTGCCAGCAGCATCTGATTTACCATATCCGGAGTCGGCGTCAGCGCCGCGGCAACGATAAAGCTCCCGACAATCGCGAATTTCCGGAATTTCCGCAGCGACCGGCTGTTGACCATCCCGATCCGGGAAAGAAACATCAGGACCAGGGGAAGCTGAAACGTAGCCCCGAACGCAAAAAGCAGGCAGCCGATAAACGACAAGTACCGGCTGACTGAAATAAGCGGTACCAGCGCATCCGAACCGTAAGACAGCAAAAATTTTATCGCCACCGGAATAACCAGATAATAACAAAACCCGGCCCCCAGGGTGAACAGCAAAAAGCTTGCCAGGGTCAAGGGCGCAACGCAGCGCTTTTCACGCTGTTGCAGGCCCAGTTCGACAAACCGCCAAATCTGAAAAAAAATAAACGGAAAAGCGCAATAGACGCCGATGATCAAAGCCAGCTTTACCTGTACCCAAAACGCTTCCGCCGGGCTCATAAAATATAATTTCCCCACCGGTTTGGTAAGCGACACGAGAATCCGGGGCACAAGCCCGTAAACAAGGCTGGAACAGACAACGATCAGACCGAGGGAAAACAGGATCCGGTTACGCAGCTCTTCAAGATGCTCCATCACCGAACGCGGTTTATCCATAACCTCTACCGGTTTAGCCACGAAGTGTTTTCCCCTCATTTTTCAGCTTTTCTTCGTTTTCTTTAAGTTTCGTTTCCACTTCCTTCACGATTTCCGGCGGAGGTTCCTGGTTTATCGCTTCTTTAAAATCATCCGTTGCTTTTTTAAATTCACGCATCGCTTTGCCCAGGGTCCGGCCGATCTCCGGAAGCTTACGCGGGCCAAACACCATCATCGCCACCACGAATATCAGGATCAATTCCGGCATACCGATACTAAACATAGTTTTTTTCCTATCGTGTTATGATTTTTTTAACCGTCTTTAACGTTTCGGCAATGTCCGCGTCCGAATGGGCAAACGATAAAAAGTTCGCCTCGAATTGGGACGGAGCGCAGTATATACCGTTATTAAGCAACGCGTTGAAATAACGCGCGTATTTTTTCACGTCGCTGCGCGCCGCGGCGGCGTAATTTACCACCGGACCATCGTTAAAAAAAAGCGTAAACATCGAGCCGATAGAGTTAGTGCTGATCCCTGGGATACCCAAGTCATCTATTCCGCGACAAAGCCGGCGGCACCGCTCATTGAGTGTATTATAATCCAATTTTCTTAAAATTTGTAATGTTTTTAATCCGCACGCCACCGCCAAAGGATTCCCGGACAGGGTCCCGGCCTGATACACCGGCCCCAGCGGAGCAACTCCGGCCATAATCTCCTTTTTCGCTCCATAAGCGCCGATCGGCATGCCGCCGCCGATAATTTTCCCCAAACAGGTGATATCCGGGTCAATACCGTACAATGTCTGAGCTCCTCCGAAACAGAGGCGGAAACCGGTCATTACTTCGTCAAAGATAAGCATGACCCCGTATTTCCGGGTAATCCGGCGCAACTCCGCAAGAAAATCGGGTTTCGGCACAACCACGCCCATATTGCCGCACACCGGCTCGATAATAACCGCGGCAATTTGCTTATGCCGGCCGGCGATAACCGACCGCAGCGCGTCGATATCGTTGTACGGAACAACAATAGTATGCTTAGCGTAATCGCCGGGCACCCCCGCACTGGTGGGAACCCCGAACGTAGCCGCGCCGCTGCCGGCCTTGACCAGCAGACCATCGCTGTGACCGTGATAACATCCCTCAAATTTGATAATCGTGTCTTTTTTGGTATAGCCGCGAGCCAGACGCAAAGCGCTCATAGTCGCCTCGGTGCCGGAATTAACCAACCGCACCTGTTCCATGGAAGGAAAAGCCGCGGTAAGCATCTCCGCCAGCATAACCTCGCCCGGAGTCGGCGCGCCGAAGCTGGCTCCTTTTTCCGCCGCCTGCTTGATAGCCGCAATGACCTCCCGGCGGCTATGGCCTAGTATCAGCGGACCCCAGCTTAATACATAATCGATATACGCGTTGCCGTCGACGTCATAAATGCGGCTGCCCTTCCCTTTTTCAATGAACAGAGGATACCCGCCGACTGCGCCAAACGCCCGGACCGGGCTGTTCACCCCGCCGGGAATTAACCGCAATGCCCGTCGAAAATAATCGCCGGATTTTTTCCGTTTTTTCACGTTGGTTTCCTTTCCTCACACCTCATAACGCGGACTTGTTTTTTTAAACTGTTGTTTGGTAAACAACATCCGGTACGCGACAATGCCGCTTACCCGGCTGAGACGCCGGACTACCGCTTCACATTCGGTTTTTGAACGGCCATGGATCATGGTATAAAAATTAAACGTCCATCCGGGAACTCTTTCTCTTTCGTAGCAATGACTGACGGAGCGCTCCCGCCGGGCGGCCCGGCCGATTCTTTCCAGCCCCGCACCGGGAACATCCCAAACACACATACAATTCACTTTCAGTCCGACTTTATGGTGGCTAAGCACGGCGCCAAAACGCCGGATCGCGCCGCTCTTTTTAAGGAATTTAATTTCTTTGATGATCCGCTGTTCATCTACGCCCATTTCCTCGGCAAATAAGCGATAGGGTGCATGCACCGAAGGCAGATCCTGTTGCAGAAAACCGATAATTTTTTTTTGCAGCGCGGTTAATTTCATTATAGTGAGAACTCAGCGTTAATTTTAAAGGTTTTTCGCGCCGGCAGAACAATAACCTTAACCACCCCCCGGCGTTTTTTCAGCGCGGCGATAAATTCGTCAATCTCCGCCTGCGTTTTCGCGCTGAACGTACACCAAAGATTAAACTCACCCTCGCGCAAATAATTATGGGAAACATTGGCGAACGAGTTCACGAACCGGGCAACCGAGGGAACGGATCCCGCCTTTACGCCGGCACTTATCAGCACGCTTTTATATCCCACATGCCGGCCCGAAGTTACCGCGCCGATACGGCGGATGGTGCCGTTTTGTTTCAGGCCGGAAATTTTTTCCAATAAACATTCTTCCGTCAGGCCCAGCCGGCGCGCGACATCGCGATACGGATACCGGGTCAACGGAAATTTAGACTGTAACGTTGTCAGGATCAGCTTTTCTTTTTGGTTCATAAGTACAATTCAAATCTTCGGCCAGGTAATCTCCCCCGGATTGATAATATGCCGCGGCCCGGCATCCGGCACAAACGTTCTTAAACTCACACACTCCGCATTTACCATGCAGGCGGGCTTCGCGCAAATCCTGCAGGACCTTATTCTCCTGCCATATTTTCACAAACCCGTCCGTGCGCACATTTCCCAGGCGGATCGGCATATACGGACAGGGATGCACATCGCCGTTGGGAATAATACAGGCATAACTGATCCCGGCCAGACAGCCTTTTTCAAAACGCATGGCGATCTTTTTTTTACGGGCAATCCGCATAAAATGCGGGGCACATACCGGCTTCAATTCCAGGGACACGCTCTTTTGTTTTTCCAGGATCTGTTCCAGTAAACGTTCATATTCCGCCGGAGCGGGGATAACATTGTCGATATCTTTTCCCCTGCCGGTGGGAACCAGGAAAAATATATGGTGCGCCTGAGCCCCTTTGGCCTGGGCAAAATCGGTGATCGCCAGGATCTGGTCGATATTTTTCGTCGTAACCGTGGTATGCACCTGGAACTCAAGTCCGGCGGCTTTGCAGTTCTCCATGCCGGTAATCGCCTGCCGCCATGAGCCCTGCGCGCAGCGAAACGCATCGTGCTGGACTTCGTTCACAGAATCAAGGCTGATCCCGGCGCGTTTGAGGCCGGCATCTTTCAGCCGCCGCGCGCAGTCGCGGTCGATCAACGTTCCGTTCGTTCCCAACACGCTCACCAACCCGAGTCCGCGGGCATATTTAATCAGGTCGAACAGATCCGGGCGGAGCAACGGTTCTCCCCCGGAAAAAATAATCAGACGAAAATGCAGGGCATGCAGGTCGGAAAGCAGCTTCTTGCCTTCGGCCAAAGTTAATTCATCGGCATCGGCATCGCCGGCATCGCGATAACAATGTTCGCATTTGAGATTACATGCCCGGGTAATATTCCATGATACCAGCATAAATTCCTCTTTCCGCGCGGTCTACAATAAAAATTTTCCGCTGAGCCAGCGCGCCGCGTCTTTGGCGTGATAAGTTATAATAATATCCGCTCCCGCCCGTTTCATCGCCGTCAGTTCTTCCATGACGATTTCTTTTTCGTCGATCCAGCCCATGGACGCGGCGGCTTTGACCATGGCAAATTCGCCGCTGACATTATAGGCCGCCAACGGGACCGAATAACGTTGTTTCGCTTTGGCAATAATATCCAGATAAGCCAGGGCCGGCTTTACCATCACGATATCCGCGCCTTCCTGGATATCCAGTTCAATTTCCCGCAGCGCTTCCTGGCTGTTGGCCGGGTTCATCTGATACGATTTGCGGTCGCCGGTTTCCGGAGACGATCCCGCCGCATCGCGGAACGGACCGTAGAAACTGGAGGCGAACTTGGCGCTGTAGGCCATGATCGAGATATGTTTATAATTATTCGCGTCAAGAATTTTGCGAATGGCCCCGACCTGCCCGTCCATCATACTGCTGGGCGCGACCATGTCCGCCCCGGCTTCCGCATGCGAAAGCGCCATTTTTGCCAGAAGTTCGCAGGAGGCATCGTTATAGACGACCAAATCCTGTCCGTTCGACGATTCCGGAGACCCCTCGTCTTCCCCGCCCTCGTCCTTGCTTGCCGCCACCCGGTTTTTAACCACCCCGCAATGCCCGGCCGGAGTATAGGCGCACAGGCAGACATCGGTGATAACGATCAGGTTGGGAAACTTTTCTTTGATCGCTTTGATCGCGGTTTGGACGATCCCGTTCTTGGCATATGCCGCGGTGGCGCGTTCGTCTTTGCGCTCCGGGATCCCGAACAGCATTATTGCCGGGATGCGCAAACCTTCGATCTCTTTTACTTCTTTCAACAATGCGTCCACTGAAAAACGGAACATCCCGGGCATTGAAGCGATCGGATCTTTCACGTCTTTGCCTTCAACCACAAAAACAGGGTATATCAAAGAACGCACATTCAATTCCGTTTCGCGCACCATTTCCCGCAACTGATGGGTTTTGCGCAGCCGGCGCAGCCGTGTTACCGGATAATACATAGATACCCCCTTATTTAAGTTAAAAGTTAAAAGGTTACCACACTTTTATTTATTTCTGCGTCCTTCGGTTTATTACGAGCCGCTTCCTTCTTTACTTTATTCGCTAACCGCTATACGCTTATCGCTTCTCAGCCGACCAGCACCCGTTCTTCGGCATAAGTATAATTAATTCTACGCTGATACCCGGAAAATGCAAGCACTATGGTTAATGGTCCCAGCCTTCCGGCAAACATCAGCAAAGTTATCAATAATTTTCCCGGAACATGCATCTGCGCGGTTATCCCGCAGGAAAGCCCGACCGTTCCGAACGCGGAAACTACCTCAAAAATTATATCGCGAAACGGCAGCGGTTCGAATAACGCCACCAGATACATGAACACGATGATCAGCCCCAAAGACAGCATGAATACGGATACCGATTTGAGCACAACCGCTTCCGGAATCTTTCTTTTGAATATATTAATATCATCTTTATTACGCAAACTGCTCACAAACGCCTGTATGAGGACCCATAGCGTAGTTGTTTTAATCCCGCCTCCGGTCGACCCGGCGGAAGCGCCGATGAACATAAGCACGATAATACTAAAAATCCCCGAATTAGTCAGTTTACCGATATCCACGCTGTTAAATCCCGCGGTACGCGCGGTTACGGATTGAAAAAAACTAGCCAGGATTTTCTGCGACATCGGCATTCCCTGCAAGGCCGCGCCGCGTTCCGCGAAAAATATCACCGCCGTGCCGGCAATGATCAGGACGATTGTCATCGTCAAAACCAACTTCGTGTGCAAACGCAGCCCTAAGCTGGCCGGGCGTTCCCGGGTAATAAAAAGGCTCCACAGGTCCTTGACCACAACGAACCCCAGGCCGCCGAAAATGATCAGCAGCGCTATCGATACAATAATCATCGGCTCACTGGAAAAATTAATCAGGCTGTCGGGAAATAAAGAGAACCCGGCGTTACAAAAAGCGGAAACAGAATGAAACATGGCCGCGTAAAGACACCGCACCGGATCGGAAATATGCGGTTGAAACCCCTTGAATAGGACCATTGTACCGATAAATTCGATCACAAGAGTCATCATCGCGATAAAACGGATAAGCTCTTTGATTCCGATAACACTGCCGTGATCAAGCACATCCTGCATGGCAATCGTCTCTTTATTGGATATTTTTTTCCCGGCGGCCAGAGCCAACGTTACCGAGAACGTCATAATCCCCAAAGCCCCGACCTGGATCATGGCCAGAATTACCAGCTGGCCGAATAAGGAAAAAAAAGTACCGGTATCCTGGATAGCCAGGCCGGTCACGCAAGTTGCCGAAGTGGCGGTAAACAAAGCATCAACGAAATTCATCCCCACCCCCTGCCGCGTCGCGATAGGCAGGGTCAGCAAAAAAGTGCCCAACAGGATCGTCATCATAAAACTTGCGATCAGCAAATGCGCCGGTTTAAGCCCGAGCAGGTTGATCAGTTTTTCACCGATCTTATCCCGCCGCATTGCCCGGAAGATAATACTTCCCTGACGCAGAATAAACCATAGCCGTGCCGTTTTCAACCCGTGAAAAAACTGGATGTAGGGGATACACACCAGCAGATCGAGCCAATACTTTTTAAGATATTCTTTCTTCGAAGGCATTGACAGGAAGCGCAAAGAAACAATCACAATGAACATGACCAGAACACAATTATCGGCAATATTAAACAATGGTTCTTTGCCCTGCAGCGGCATACCCCATTGCATCAATAAAAAAATAACCGATATCGCGCCGGTAATAATCGTCGCTAAATCCAGCAGTTTATGTATGTTCGATTTTTTTTCAGGCATGTACTTGTCGGTTATAAACGGTTATCTATAGTTATCAACAGTTGAAAAACGTATTGCGTCATGCGTATCGACTAATTTCACTTCTTACCCGCCGGCAATTCGGCGAAGCTCGCCGCAGAATGCCCCGGAATTGGGCTTAGAGACTTTTACCTTTTCACTTTTTACTTATAATTACCGGAACATTCCCGCGACATGATAAATGATCCCCACCAGTGACTGTTGTAAAAAAACAATGATAAAAAAAGCAAATAAAGGAGATAGGTCGACGTGAATCATCATGGTCAGGGGCATAATAATCCGGCGCAGCGGTTCTAAAATAGGGTCGGTAGTTTGACGTAAAAACTGTACAATAGGATTATATGGATCGGGATTTACCCAGCTTATCAGCGCCCGGACCACAATCAGCCAATATACAATAGTCAAGCCGATCTGAACGACCACTGCCAGGCCTTCAAGAATATATGCGATAACAAACATTGCCGCCGCTCCGCTTGCTCAAGACAGCCCCCTCCCCGAGAAAACACTCTCGACCGGGGTTCTCTCCAACATTCACAAGATACCTGCTAGTATAGCTATTATCCGTCGAAAAATCAATGGTTTTCTGGGAAGGATTTCTCAGGCAAAAGCCACTAACCTATTGCCCAATAGATAGTAGCATCAATTCCGCCGACAAAGCAGCCCGGCGAGATAAGTCTTTGTTCCTGCCGAAGCGGTAACGGCCGGCAGCGGCAATCCCGGGGCAAACCCACACCCGGGAGCAAGACTCTATTCGCTTCCCGGAGAGTGCTTGCCCTATATGGATTGGTCAATGTCCGTTGACCGGGCTATCACCGTTTTCATCTCCGACAGCGAAGAATTCCGTTCATAAGTTTCCAGGGAAAGATCAACCATGGCTCTCAGAATCTCATCGGATTCCCGGACGATCTCATTATCGATGCGCTCGATCTCTACCGCTAAAGCCGCCCGTAATGCCTTGGCATTAGTTCTGATCTCCGGGGAGGTAAAGATCCGGGTCAGGTTCCCGGTATCGATATGCCGGATAAATTCTTTAACATATGCCGCTTCCCCGGCCCCCACGCTCGGGATTATTTCAATCCCTCTATCGGCTTTCGCGTACGCGAAATAAAGCAGACTTTCCGGAGATGACGCCAGCATCCCGCACAGGGAAAGCGGAAACGGCTTATCCAGTTTCCGGGCATTGTGTACCAGAAGATCCAGATAGTTTAACAATTCCGGAGTTAATTGAGTATATTTAGCGCTTATTTCCGAAGCATCCCTTTCCATCGGTTCATCCTGCAACCGCGCGATAAGGTCGTTGGTCCCGATACTCCCGAAATCGGCATTTTGCATCAGCACCCGGCTGGAAACAATGGCTTCCGGAGTTTCAAACATCAACCCCACGCTTACCCGGGCGGCGTCCTCTTCGGTTATGATCCGTTTATCAATCAATACCTCACTGGCTTCATCAAACAATTTCCGGGCCTGTCTCCATTCGCCGACGGTAACAATCATCGGAAAAAATACGCGGATTTTTGCGCCCTGGTTAGATACTCTGATCGCCGCCCTCAATACGGTGCCGGCAATATCCCGGCCGATAGGATCGTT
Organism: Candidatus Omnitrophota bacterium; assembly: GCA_028718845.1. Lineage (GTDB taxonomy): Bacteria > Omnitrophota > Gorgyraeia > B26-G9 > B26-G9 > JAQULA01. The sequence continues at coordinate 506 of JAQULA010000009.1, read as the reverse complement.
AAGCAAAAACTTTATCCCGTCAAGACGGCCGGAACCGAACGCTTTCGAATCCTTAATATCTTTTCCCCGGACACTTTTTTGCCTGTCCGGCAAACGGATACTTAATACCTCAACCCCGGAATCACGCAACACCGAGGTAAATATCGACACCCATTCTTTCTCGCTGATAGCATCGCGCCCCTCGTATTCGTTTTCCGTCCGGTATAACGCTATGCCGGCTAAGCTTTTTCCCGGCAAACGCGAGGCCTCTTCATGCCGGTCGAGATTTGCCATGACCGAAAGCATAACGCCGTCCCGGGTAAACACCTGATCTCCGACTTTGCTTTCAACATACCGGTCCTGCGCTTTTTGTTTAAGGATCTGCATCGTCGCTTCCCGGTATTCTTCCGCCGAAGGATTGACTCTCAGGAGATGTTCGGCCGTATTCAATATCGCCGTCTCTCCGCCCTGAACCGCATCCATGATATTCACCCTCCGTTCGCCGACCAGAGCGACCGAATCGGCCA
>JAQULA010000008.1 GCA_028718845.1 Candidatus Omnitrophota bacterium | reverse complement strand
CCTTTATATGGAGGGGGTTCCGATGCCTGGGTTGTACTCGGACCGCAATCGCAGATCGACGAAACTGAAGTGACTTTCTCTCCGCGCGCCGCGAAGTTTACCCTGCCGATGCCGAGTATTCTGCCGGAAGAAGCGATTTAATTAATCCACGGTCCACAGGGAAAGCGCAAATACCGAGACACGAAGAACGAATAAGTAAAAAGGTAAAAGGAATATCATAAGTTACAAGGTCACAAGTTACAGGACTCAATACGCGTACGTACAGCGCGATACTTAATAATATTATTGGAACATCATTAAAGGCAATGCTATAATAATACCACATCAGTTTTAAACTGCTTGTCGTAAGTAAAGGGGAAACTAGTGACAAGAAAAAATGTGGTTTTCATAGCGGTTGTTTTTAGCTGCGCGGCGATTGTCCTGGGGATAAGCAATTTCGGCTTCGCGTTTTCAGTGGATTACGATGGCGACGGTGTTGCCGATGCCTATGGTACTGGGGGCGGTGTGCCGGATGTGCCAGCGCCTACTCCGGTGCCTTCATCAACAAGCAGTTCGAGTTCATCGAGTTCTTCAACTCAAACCACGACGCAAACCCCTAAAGTGCATCATCCCAGCGGTCCGACTACCGAGCAAATGATCCAAACCACGATTATGACCGGCGTTATGGAAGGATTGTTCAGCAGTCTTTTTGCCCCCACTCCGACCGGGCCGGACCCGGCCGAGGTTCTGCGACAGCAGGAAGAACAAAGAAAGATAGAAGAGCAGAAACGCCAGGAATTTTTACGCCAAAATGCGACCGTGTCCTCATCGCTGAAAACTCCCGGGCAGAATAACAGCAGTACCGCAACTCACTCGCAGTTTTTCGGTATCGGGATAAAGTCACCTCCGGACCAGAGTATTTTGAACGAATACGCAAAACCTACGGGCGGTGGTGTCGATATCGGCTGGGGTACTATGCCGGTATCGTTACGTCAGCAGAACAGCATATCCGAGGCAGAATGGGCCAAGGCACGGGAATGCCAGAAGCGCATCGATCAACTGCGGAAAAAAGATAAGTTGACGGATGCGGAGATTGCCGCTTTAGAGGAATCGGAAGCAACCCGTAACGCCACCTGGCAAAAAGCGGTCGGTAATCCGAATTTGACCCAGGAAGAACGGGAACGGCTGAAATTGAAATTGTACTCCGCTCCCGCTGAGCTGGGGGACCATCCGATGGTGGACAGCCGGGCTTTTGCCCAAAGGGAACAGTGGACTGATCCGTATCTGGATGTCGCTACTGCCGCGGCAAAAGGCGGGGCAACCAGTGTTGCCGTTTCGTTGACCGAAGAAGGGGGCAAGGGAGTATTGAAAACGCTCGGCGGCAGTGACATCGGGTATGATGAGTTATTGGCCGGGGGTAAAGCCGGAATCGACACCCCCCAAACGACAACCGATAAAGTAATTGCCGTGGGGGAATATGCGGCGGGTAAAATTTTCAAGCCGAAACAGGTGATTATCGTTACCGGCACGGCAAATGCCGTGGGTTCCGGTACTCGGCAGGCAATGGTGCGCTATTGGGCGGGGCAGGACGAGGAAAGCCTTACTCCGGTGGCTGACGCCAAAGAACGCTGGAATACCATGGTTTCCAATCGAAATGAGAACGTGCAGTCGATGTTAAACTGGGTTGGAGCCGGGCAATTTAAGGATTAAGATGAAATATTTTTGGATGGCCGTGTTGTTTTTGTTGCTGGGAACATCGAATGTTTTCAGCCAGGATGCTTCCGGAGAGGTCCCCTTTCCGAAAAATCTTACCGTAGTGCTTCCCAAAGACGGGACGGTTACTATGGACTGGATTGCCGCGCCGTTATCGGCCGAAGAAATAGGCAAGACCGTGATGCGCGATGTTGTGTTCCGGATCGATCAGAACAACAATGTGTGGCTGGGGTATAATCAAAAATATCTGGCAAATCTGGGTGACGGTTTGAATTTTTCCCTGGGACAGCCGGTACGGGATTTTGTTTTTCTTGATGACGGCGCTTTATGTATCGTTACCGAAACATCCCTGGGGTTTATTCCGCCGATAGATAATAATGGGACATTAGCTCAGGAAAAGGGGATTCCGGTTTTCCCCTTTCAGCCGCTGTGTTCTTTGCCGTTGAAGCAATGCGGAATCGTCTCCAATAACCGGGGCAGTGTGTATATATACGGATATGACCCGGCAATGAATGCGTACGCGGTGTATGAATTGCTTTATGAGGGGAATAAGGCGTATCATAAAGGGGAAAAAAACTTAAAAGGCTGGGGCAAAGTTTTCCTTTCCAGTGATAAGATTTCCGCGGTTGCCGCCGTGGGCGGCGAGGTGTATGTTGCCGCGGGGCGCCGGGTATTTAAAATAGTTTCCGGACAAAAAGAGCCGGTGCTTGTGCTGGTACATCCCCGCGAAGCGGTTACCGGACTGGCCGCTGTTCCGGACGGCAGTATCGTTTACGCGACCGGCAGCGGGGCCGGACTGATCAAGAGCAAGATGGTTATGGAATTCCTGAAATATCCGTCGGTGCGCATAGCGCAGCAAAAGAACGATTTGCTGGTTTTTCTGCCGGATAACCTGGGTGTTTTGAAATTGACGAATATGGATAAATTTATAACCCGAAAATAAATGGTTTCGCGAAAGGAGCAGTTATGAGCGATCGGATGGAGAAAAAATGTTTTTACGCGATAATTACCGCCTGCTTGTTTTTTGTTTCGGGGTGTGCGACGGTTACCTCTGATATCCCGGGGGCGGCGGCAAACAATGACCTTAGCACCGTACAGTGGATGGTCAATAGCGGGTATAATGTCAATCTTAACGGCGGGATGGCTAACCAAACCGGACTGCATTATGCCGCGGCTTTGGGTAACGTTGAAATGATGAAAGTTTTATTGAATGGCGGGGCAAATATGAATGCGCAGGAAGGGTCGGGCATGACCCCGCTGATGTTTGCTTTGTTTAATAAACATCAGGAAGCCGCCGAATTGCTGCTGCAAAGAGGCGCCGACGTGAATATCGTCAATACCTGGAATAAGTTTACCGCGTTGCATTATGCCGTGGTTTACAGCACGCCGGAAATCGTGGGGATGATCTTAGCCGCGCACCCGGATGTCAATGCCAGGGAAAGCCGCGGATTGACGGCTGCCGACTTTGCCAAAAAATACGAAAAGATCGAAGTGATGGGAATGCTGAAAAAAGCCGGCGTCGATATCGCGTATTTTGGAGATAAAAATAAGGATATTATTTTGGCGGTGTCTACCGGCGACCGGGAAAAGATAAAATCTTTGCTTGATGAAGGGGCCAATCCCAATGCCAAGGATAAAACCGGTACAACCCTGCTGATGACCGCGGTCAATAACAACTGGCCGGATGTCGTGGAAATGCTGTTGGAAAATGGCGCGGATACGACGGTAAAGGATAAAGACGGGTGGACGCCGCAAATGCACGCGGCCAAAGATGAGCAGGCCGAGGTCCTGGCGGTATTCGGTAAAGCCGGGATAAAGCCGGTATATACCGGAAAAAAGAAAAAAGATGACTTGCTTCTGGCGGTGCTGTTTTGCGATAAAGATAAGGTCGCGGAATTATTGAATGCCAAAGGTGTCGATATTAACGCGCGTTACCGGAAGAATTCCACCCTGCTGAATTATACGGTCAATAAGTACGGCAGGGATATCGCGTTGATGTTTTTGGATAAAAAAGCGAACCCTAATTTAATTAATGACTATGGGTTTAGCCCGCTTTTGCTTGCTTCCAGCCGCAACTTGACGGATTTCGCGCAATTGCTGATCGATCACGGCGCGGACGTGAATCTTAAAAATGACCAGGGCATGACCGCGCTGCATTACGCGGCGGGCGCCGGGTATATGGATATGGCGACATTACTGGTTGAGCGCGGCGCCGACGTTAACGCCCGCAATTCCGGCAACTGCACTCCGCTGATGACGGCCCTCGGCACAATGATTAACCTGGAAGTGGCGAGATATTTGATGCCGAAAACAACGGATCTGAGTATCAAGGATGTGAATGGATATTCCACGCTGATGTACGCGGTTATTACCGGGGACCTGGATTTGGTCAAGAGCATTGTCGATCGCGGGGTTGAACCGGATAACTGGACGGTTTTGCTGTCGGAAGGGAAGAACGCGCATTACGAAAAACTGAACTTCCCGGAAATAACCGCTTTGCTTAAGCCGATAGCTCTCCGGCGCCAATTGCTCCGGGCTCAGGCCGCGGTTGAATCGGCGCAGTCGGCTGCGGATTATCAGAAAGCGATTGCCGAATACCAGATCGCCCGGGATCTGGCTCCGGAATTTCCGGATACCTATTACAATTTAGGGGTAATTCAGGATAAAGCCGGGTTATATAATGACGCGATTGCGAGTTTGCGTAAATATGTGGAATTAATGCCGAACTCCCCCGACCTGCAGGCGGTAAAAGATATGATTTATAAGATTGAATATAAACGGGACGCGGGGAAGTAAGAACGCTTCGCTAAGGTAAAAGCCGCCAAGCTCAATTCTGAGGCATCCTGCGGCGAGCCTCGCCGAATCACCGGCGGGTAAAAAGGCAAAAGTAAAAAGAAAAACAAAATACTCAAAACACGAAAAACGGACAGTAAAAAGCCACGGAAGGTATTCCGTGGCTTTTTGCTTGGAATTCAAAAATATATGAAAGGAGAGTGAGTATGAAATATTTGATTATTTACGCGCACCCCAACCCCAAGAGTTTCAACCACGCGATAAGAGAACGGGTAGAAGCCTTGTTAAAGAGGCAGAAAAAGCAATACAGCGTGCGTGACCTGTATGTGACCAAATGGAACCCGGTTTTAGGCGGGGCGGACTTTGAAATATTCCAGCAGAAGAAAGCTCCGGAGGATATCGCCAGGGAACAGCAGTGTATTAAAGAAGCGGATGTGCTTATTTTCATTCATCCGATCTGGTGGTTTGGAATGCCGGCGGTACTAAAAGGTTATATTGACCGGGTGTTTTCGTACGGTTTCGCCTATGAAGTAGGTGCCTCGGGGGTTAAGGGACTGCTGTCCGATAAAAAGGTGGTTATTCTCAATACCACCGGCGGGACCGAGGATAGTTACCTGAAAAATGGGTTTAAGGACGCGGTGAGTAAGGTTTTTAAAAACGGTATTTATGAATTCTGCTCGATGAAGGTTGTTCTCCATAAATTCTTTTTTGCCGTGCCGTCGATAACCGGCGAAGCCAGGGAAAAGATGCTCGCTGAGATTGATACTCTGGCAATTTGAGGGAAGAAGAAAGACGGAAGAGGGAAGAAAAAACTGACCATGGACCACCGACCATGGTTAAAAGCAGTGACAAGTTATGATTGCCGGGTGAAAAACGTAGTCGCGATGCTCAATACGCGCGACGCGGGACGTTTTACGTGGTATGGGTTTCTTCGACCTGTTTCTTGATCGCGGCGGCGATTTCTTTACCGATCATCGGTACCGACTGCAGTTTTTCCAGGGAAGCGGCCTGTATTTGCGGAATAGTTTTGCAGCCGCTATTGAACAGATTTCTGGCGCGCAGTCTTCCGACCCCGCGTAAATTTACCAGTTCGACGAGTTCGGCTTTGACCCCGTAACGCATGCGCGTGCGAAGGTCGTTCAGCGGTTTGGTATTCGGGATTTTGAATAATTTCGCCAGTTCAACGCTGGAATAGAGCAGCCATTCCGCGGTTTCCACAAAACGGTGGACATCTCCCGGTCCGATGCCAAAGAAATCACAGAGCAGTTCTTCTTTTTCTTCTTCCATCCAGCGGCAGAGCAGCCAGACGGTTTTTATTTTTGCCAGATGTGAACTGTAATCTTCCGACAGCGGCAGAGGCAGGTCGAAGTATTCTTTATTGGCGTCGGCAAAAGGCATGACTTTATCGATATCCGTCTTGCTTAACGCCAGAGTGATCATGTCCGGCACGGAACAGGTCAGATAGAGCAGCATAAGCGGCTGTAGCTGAACGGTAAGGTCTTTCAGACAGTCGCGAATGATCACCGCGCTGATCGGGTCGATATACAGGCGGCTTATCCGCGTTCCGAAGGCGGTGGCCAGGAGGTTGTCATCCTTGCGCTGGATCATGTCTTCGCGTTCCAGAAATTCAATTATCTCCAGGACCATATCGGTGAGGTCGTAGTATTTTTCCTGATAGGAGAAAAATGTTTTTTTAATGAAAGAAAACGCGCCGTCGATGCTGGTGATAAACCCGGTGACAATAGAGGCCAGCAGGTGCACGCGCAAGGCGCTTTCATTGCCCAGATGGGAGTGTATCGGTTCGGTATCGGCAAAAATGAAATTGTTGAACATGTCGCCTTGTTCCATTTTGGTCTTGGAAACGATGATCGCCTCTCCGTAAGGGTCATATTTGGGACGGCCGGCGCGTCCGCTCATTTGTTTGTATTCCATAACGCTCACCGGCTTCATGCCCGAGCCGGATACATAACGGTATAAGCCGCGAATGATCGTGCGCCGGGAAGGCAGGTTGACCCCCACGGCCAAAGTCGGGGTGGCGCAGATAGCCTTGATAATATTTTTACGGAAATTATCTTCGATAAGTTTACGCTGGTTAAGGTCCAGCCCGGCATGATGAAAAACCACCCCGTTTGTCAGGCATTCGCTGAGCTGTTTGCTGAGCTTGGTGGTTTCCTGCCCGGCGCTGTCGATTTCCACGGCGAGTTTGCGCAGAGCAATGCGTTCATCATCCGTAAGCAGGGGGCGCAGTTCTTTGGCCACGCGCCGCGCTTCCGCCTGAGCGGATTTACGCGTGTTGACAAAAACCAGGGCCTGGCCTTTTTCCCGGATACAGTCAACGACCAGGGCGGCAATATCGTCATCGCTGTCGTTCAGGGGGATTTCCCGTTCCGAGCCGTCGGCGAATTTTACTTTCCCCTGGCAATATACGCCTTCTTTTAGTACTACCGGCCGCCAGGTGCTGGTAACCAGATTGGCATCCAGCCAGCCCGCCAGGGCGGGTGCGTTGGCGATGGTCGCGCTTAAGCCGATCAGCTTTAACTGTGAATTCATGCTTAGAAGCCGGGTGATCACGGTTTCTAATGTCGGGCCGCGGTGGGGGTCGCCGATATAATGGATTTCATCGACCACGACGCAGGCCAGCCGGGAACATAACCACGCCGGTTTTTGGCGCAGTAAAGAATCGATTTTTTCCGCCGTGGCAATCATGATATCGTTTTGGGTGAGGGAACCGTCGAAGCCGTCGAAATCACCGGTGGCAATGCCTACGGTGATCCCCAGCGCGGCGTATTTCTCCTTAAAATCATCGTATTTTTCCGATGCCAGGGCCCGCAGCGGAACAATGTACAGGCAGTTGCCTTTTTTGGAAAAAATCGTTTTGAGCATAACCAGCTCGGCCATCAGGGTTTTTCCCGAGGCCGTGGGCATGGATAAAAGCATGTTTTTGTCCGTGAGTAATCCTTTGTGCACGGCCTCGGCCTGGGGAGGATAGAGGTCGTTGATGCCGGTATCTTTAAGGATTGTCCGCAGGTTTTCCGGAAGTGAGGAAAAAATAGCCTTTGTATCCATATTTGTTTTATGCCGGGGTTGTATTAAGACAAATGCCGGAGCAAGCTTGATAAACCGGAAATGTGCCGGGTTCAGGCAATAAGCCGGATATTATTTATTTTCGTTTTATGCCGGTTATGTTTTTTTCGAAAAGCTCGTCGATCTTATCGATCAAGTCATTGCGCTGTTGATTGGCCAGGTCGATTTTTCGTTTGATTTGCCCGATGTAAGCCAGCGGCTTGTCGGTGCGCCGGGCTTCGTCTTCAAGCTGCCATAGCTCGAAATTCTTTTTCGCCAGTCCGTCGATGGCCTGCCCGGTCGTATCTATCTTGCCGATGCGGCCGATGTCCTGCGGTTTGTTGTAAAGCTTGAGTTTTTCTTCCCGCAGTACGGATTTGCCGCGCAATGCCGTTGAGATGAAGGTATCGATTTCCTCATCCAGCAGTTTTTTTTGCCGGGTCAATACCCCGAGCTTCTGTTTAAGCTGTGCGGCCGGGAATAATGATTTTTTTGAAGTCAGCGCTTTTTTGAGATAGAATTCCCGGATGCATTTAATGGTTAGTTTATCGACAAGGCTGCCTAATGTCTCTGCCATGATTACGCCTCCCGTGACGGAAAATTTGCTTATGCTTTGACCGATTGAAATTTGACGCTGGCCCGGCTTTCCGGGTTCTTACTTTTATAACATGTATCGGATAATTTCTCAAGTGTTTTAATGGAAAAGGCTGCAAAAAGTGTTAAGACCTGGAAGCAGAAACAGAATGTTTTTACCAAAAATTATATATATGTGTTTTTCAGCTTGAAGCTTGCGGCCGGTAGCCTGCAGCATATTGTTAATAAACTTAATTTTGAAGTTGACTACGAAAATTCTTTGTAGTATGGTAAAGGTGACATGAAAAAGAAAGTAATTAAATTCATTAAGAATCCGAGATTAAAAAGCCCGTATTTAGTCGCGGCCTGGCCCGGGATGGGGAATGTTGCCGCCCGCGCGGTGGAATTCCTGTGGGAAAAATTGAAGCCGGAGGAATTCGCCGAGCTGAGGCCGGAAGGTTTTTTTCATCCGCATGAAGCCTGGATCGTCAACGGACAAGTCGAGCTGCCGAGGCTGCCGTCGGGAAAGTTTTTTTACTGGAAGAATCCCTCGGGAAAGCATGATTTGGTTATTTTTTTATGCGAGTCGCAGCCGGCGCTTGAGAAAGGGTATGAGTACGCGAATCTGGTCCTCGATGTCGCGGCGCATTTAAAAGTAAAGCGGATATTTACCTTCGCGTCCATGCCGATGCCTATCGATCATACCCAGGAACCGCGGGTATGGGCCACGGTGACCGATAAAAAACTAACCAAAGAGTTAACGAAGCTGGATATTAAAGCGATGCGCTCCGGGCAGATCAGCGGTTTGAACGGCTTGTTGTTGAGCGTAGCCAAAGAACGGCGACTGGAAGGGTTTTGTTTTTTAGGCGAAATCCCGTTGTACGCGATACAGATCGAAAATCCGAAAGCATCGAAAACGGTGCTGAATGTGTTCGCGAAAATGCTTGAACTGTCGTTCGATACCAGTGCTCTCGACGAACGGGCGAAGATTGTCGAGGATGAAATCGAAAAACTGGTCGAATATTTTAAATCCGGAGCGGCTCCCGGACCGATCAGCGAAGAGGAAGTGGAACGGATCAAGCAATCTCTGGCTTCGGTAACCCGTTTGCCGGAGTCGGCGCGGGCGAAGATCGAGGAATTATTCAAAGTCGCCGAAAAAGATTTGTCGCGCGCTCATGAATTAAAAGATGAATTGGACCGGTGGCATATCTATAAGGATTATGAAGACCGGTTTTTGGATTTGTTCAGACCGGGGAAAAAGGATAACAACTAATATCGCTTCATGCTTAGCTATCTCGCGAGACGCCTGGCCCTGCTTGTGCCGTTATTAATCGGAATCAGTTTGATTTCCTTTGTCGTTATTCACTGCGCCCCCGGAAAACCCACCGATGTTCAGGACCAGCTCAATCAGAAAGTAAGCCTTCAGGTGCGCGAGCGTTTGGAGAAATTGTACGGGTTGGACAAGCCGCTGGGGGAACAGTATCTGCAATGGCTGGTTCGGCTGTGTAAACTCGATTTCGGCGTTTCTTTTTCCGACAGCCGTCCGGTGACTCAAAAAATCGTCGAACGCATTCCGATCACTTTGACGATTAATTTGCTCTCCCTGTTTCTTATCCTGCTTTTTGCCGTGCCGATCGGAGTGTGGAGCGCGGTGCGGGAAGGGTCGCGGTTCGACCAATGCATGACGGTCTTTGTTTTCATCGGTTTTGCCATGCCGACATTCTGGCTGGCGCTGCTGCTGATGAAGTTTTTCGGTGTAACTCTGCATTGGCTGCCGGTATCCGGGATCCGTTCCCTGGGGTTCGATTATTACTCGCTGTGGGGAAAAATCCTGGATTATGCCCGGCACCTGCTTCTGCCGGTGCTGATTTCCGCGTTTACCGGTCTGGCCGGACTGACCCGTTATATGCGCACGAATATGGTTCATGTGTTACAGCAGGATTATATCCGCACGGCGCGCGCCAAAGGCTTGTCCCTTCAGCGTATTTATTTTCATCATGCCTTGAAAAATGCCTTGTTGCCGGTGATCACGGTTTTAGGCCTGTCGATTCCCGGGTTGATCAGCGGCAGCGTTATTTCCGAGTCTATTTTCGCCATCCCGGGAATGGGGAAATTGTTTTACGACGCGGTCATGGCCAGGGATTATCCGGTTATTATGGGGGTATTGGTTATCGGCGCGTGGCTGACCCTGCTGGGTAATCTTGCCGCGGATATCGCTTATTCGTTTGCCGATCCGCGCATTCGTATCGCATCCCGAAAGGAACCATGATAAATTTGCTGAGGAATAAATTAACATTGTCCGGAGCGATTATAATTGTGCTGATGAGTTTTTTCGCGGTTTTCGCGCCGGTAATCTGCCATTATCAGCCGGATGACATCGATATCGGTAATTATTTGCTGGCTCCATCCGCGACGCATTGGCTGGGAACCGATCTTTTGGGAAGGGACCTGTTCAGCCGGATGGTTTATGGGGCGCGGATATCGTTGAGCGTGGGGCTGGTATCGATCGGCATTGCCGTGGTTATCGGAATTTTCTTCGGCGCTCTGGCCGGGTATTACGGCGGCGTTATCGATACGCTGGTCATGCGGTTTGTGGATATCATGCTTTGTTTTCCCAGTATTTTCCTTATTTTGGCGCTGGTGGCTTTGCTTGAGCCGAATATTATGGTGATCATGGCGGTGATCGGCCTGACCGGCTGGATGGGGATTGCCCGTCTGATCCGCGCCGAGATCCTGAGTCTGAAAGAACGTGATTTCGTATCGGCAGCGCGGGCGTGCGGGGTGTCCGATATTACGATAATTGCGCGGCATCTGGTGCCGAACGCGATCGGGCCGGTGATTGTCAGCGCTACTCTTGGAGTGGCCGCGGCTATCCTGGTGGAATCGAGCCTGAGTTTTTTAGGGATCGGGGTTCAGCCGCCGACGCCCAGCTGGGGTAATATTCTTATGGACGCGAAATCGTCGCTGGGAGTAGCCTGGTGGATGACGCTGTTTCCCGGGCTGGCCATTTTTATTACCGTGCTCGGTTATAATCTGCTCGGAGAGGGATTGCGCGATACGCTGATGCCCAGAGCATAGCTCTCGGTCCACAGTCGATGGTCCACGGACCACGGTTAAAAGCAAGAAGACTGATGGACAAAAAAGGTCGCCAAGCTCAATTTGGGAGCATTTTGTGTTTTTGACTTTGTGATTGCTGTGGGCCATGGTCTGTGGTCAGTGGACTAATATGAATAAACTATTGGAAGTAAAAAATTTGACGACCTGTTTCTACCGCGACGGCAAGGCTGTGCCGGTGGTGGATGATGTGTCTTTTTCTATCGATACGAACTCGGTGCTCGGCGTGGTCGGGGAGTCCGGATGCGGAAAAACCATGACCGCGTTGTCGATCACCCGGCTGCTGCCGCAGCGCGGCTGCGCTATCGTATCCGGCCGGGCGGAATTCAACTCCGAAAATATCACCGCATTGCCGGAATCGGAGCTGCGGAAAAAACGCGGACGGGAAATCGCTTATATTTTTCAGGAACCCTCGACGGCGCTGAACCCGGTGCTGACGGTTGGAGAACAACTGGCCGAGGTGGTGGAAGCGCACCGCGAGGATGTGGGCAAACCGGACTTGACGCAGTTTGTTATTAGCCAATTGCGGGGTGTAGGGATCCAGTCTCCGGAAAAAAAAGTAACGGCATATCCGCATGAGTTATCCGGTGGTGAAAAACAACGGGTGATGATCGCTATGGCCATGGCCTGTCGTCCGAAACTGTTGATTGCCGATGAACCGACTACGGCCTTGGATGTAACCATACAGGCGCAAATTCTTGATTTATTGGGTGAGCTCAGAAAAATATCCGGGATAGCGGTGCTGTTCATCAGCCATGATCTGGCGGTAATTACCGAGGTGTCGGATTTTGTCGCGGTGATGTACGCGGGGCATATCGTGGAATATGCCCCGGTGGGTGAGTTGACGGCGCGACCGCGTCATCCCTACACCCGGGGATTGTTTGCTTGTTTGCCGGAGAAGCAAAACAATAAGGAAAGAATACTTAATACTATTCCCGGGGAGGTTCCCCGGGCGGGCGAACTGCCTCCGGGGTGCCGTTTCCATCCGCGTTGTCCGGAGGTGTTTGAGCGTTGCCGTTGCGAAGCGCCGCCGCTGTTTAAAACCGGGGAAAAACAGGAGGTTCGGTGTTGGCTTTGCTTGAACTGCGCGAAATAACCAAGGTATACTCGCACGGAGGCAATCCGTTTGCGCCGCGCCGGGAAGCGGTGAAAGCGGTTGATGCGGTTTCTTTGTCTTTAGCGCAGGGGAAGACACTCGGTCTGGTGGGTGAATCGGGCTGCGGAAAATCGACTCTGGCGAAGATTATTCTTAAACTGGTTAATTCGAACGGCGGAACGGTATGGTTTGATGGCCGCGATATCGGCGCTTTGCCCGAAAAAGAGTTCCGGCCTTTACGCAAAGAAATCCAGATCGTGTTTCAGGATCCGGCCGGGAGTTTATCGCCGCGTCTGCGGGTCCGTGATATTATCGCCGAGCCGTTGGAGGCCTTCGGGGTCGGACGAAAAGAACGCGGCGCTCGGATTAAAGAGCTCATGGCCCAGGTCGGCCTGCCGGAAGAATATCTGTCCCGTCTGCCGCTGCAACTAAGCGGCGGTGAACGTCAGCGGGTCGGGATTGCCCGGGCGCTGGCAACCTCTCCGAAATTATTGGTATTGGATGAGGCGGTTTCTTCGCTTGATCTCTCGACCCAGGCGCAAATATTGAATCTGCTGGTTTTTTTGCAGCGTACCTACGGGTTAACCTATCTTTTTATCGCGCATAATCTCAGCGTGGTCCGCTATATCAGTGACGAAATCGCGGTCATGTACCTCGGGGTTATTGTCGAAAAAGGGCCGGCCGCTTCGGTATTCGATAACCCGGCCCATCCGTATACTCGGCTTTTGCTGAGTAGTATTCCCGGATTGCCGGATCGCCGCGGCAAAAAGAATAACCCGGTTCCCGGAAGCGCGGAACCTGTTCGCGGCGAGCACGGGTGTTGTTTTTACGCCGCTTGTCCGGCGGCGCGGGAACAATGCCGCTTGGCGCGTCCGGTCATGCGCGAGGTGGAAAAAGAACATTGGGCGAGTTGCCCGGTTGGTAGTGAAGGGAAGGAATGATCGTATGAATTCGGAGGCCAGGTTTGAATTTTTGCAGCGGGACGATTTTAAGCGTTACGCGAGGACGAAGCCGTATGAACGGTTGGCGGAAAAAATCAATGAAATCGTTATTTATAAAGGCGGCGGCGGTTTGGGCGACCTGGTGGTCGGGGCGGCTTTATTCAAAATGTTCAAACGGGCGTTCCCGCATGCCGCGGTAAAGTACATGGGCGTGGTGTACCCGCGTTTCCAGAGGATTTTTCAAGCGCTTACCTGCATCGACGGCTACATCCATTACGAGCGCCCGGATAAAGGCAAACGAATGAAGGAATATTTTGCGTTCCGCCGGGAATGGCGGGGGAAAATAGACCTGCTGGTCGATACGCAGCGGCGCTGGGAAACCAGTTTTTGGCTGAAAATGCTTAAACCGCGGTATATGCTCAGCGCCAGCCCGCTGTTGTCGGATTGGCCGATGCCGGTGATGGCCTATAAGCAGATGCATATTATGGAACAGATGGTCACTCTTGCGGCCCGGCTGGGGATACAGGATATTCGTGATGATGACTACCGGTTTACGGTCCCGGAAGAATTTACCGGGAACGCGAGGATTATGCTGGGAGGGCGCTCCGGTAAAATCGCGGCGCTGCTGCCCTCGTGCGGGATGGAGTTTAAAAACTGGCTGCCGGAATATTTTGCGAAAATTGGAGATTTATTTGCAAATCAGGGATATATGACTATAATATTAGGCAGTCCGAAAGAACTTGAATTATTCCGGCAGATTGCTTCCCGGATGCGTCAGCCGCCGGTTATTCCCGCGGAACGGGATCCGGCGTTCGCCGCGGAGCTGATGAATGATGCCGCGATATTGCAGCATTGCGATATCGCCGTCGGCAACGACAGCGGGGGAATGCATCTGGCGAGTTGTTTGGGCTGTTTGAGCGCGACGATTTTCGGGCCGACCACGCCGCGGAAATTCGCTCCGGTCGGACCGAATAATATAATTTTTTATAAACAATTACCTTGCTCTCCGTGCCGTTTTGTTTGTTCGCGGAAAGTACACAAGGAATGTCTGGTTTCGATCACCCCGGATGAAATTTTCCGTGAGTGTATAAAACAACTGCATTAAAAGGAGTGAGTATGCCGGAAAAAACGCCGATCAGTATTGTTATCATTACCCGGAACGTGGAATCCAATATTAAAGACTGCCTTGAATCGGTAACCTGGGCGGATGAAATCGTTATTGTCGATAATCATTCCACCGACAGCACGCTGGATATCGTCAAGCGTTACACCAAGTCGATTTATCCCGATACCTGGGACAGGGAAGGGTCTATCCGGAACCGCGCCTACGCGCGGGCGCGCAATGAATGGGTGCTGACGCTTGATCCGGACGAACGGGTCAGTGATAATTTAAAAGAACAGATCCGGGATTTCCTGGCCAAGGGAACCGCGTTTGACGCCTATTCCGTGGCCATGAAAAGTATGTTTGCCCGGAAATACTGGATCCGTTACGGAGGATGGTATCCGGCCAGCAGAATAAAGATTTTCCGGAAAAGCAAGTTTCGTTACGAAGACGCCGAGATCCATCCGCGCGCTTATTTGGACGGAAAAGAAGGCCGGCTCAGCGGGGACATCGTGCACTATTGTTATGATGATTTTAGCCACGTGGTCGCGAAGATGAATGCGCAGAGCACGCTGGAAGCCAGGAAATGGCTCCGGGATAAACGGCCGATGAACGCCCGGGTGGCGTGGACCCGGGTATTTTCCCGTTTTTTTAAAATGTTTGTGCAGAAAAAAGGATACAAGGACGGAATGATCGGATTTATGATGGCGTGGCAATGGGCCACCTATCAATTGTTGAGTTATGCCAAATATTGGCAGATGAAGAACCTGGAGGATGCAGCACCCGCTAAGGATAGCCGCTAAAGGACACATACTGCAGATCGTGCCGATCTGATAAACCCGATTCGGTGGGGTAGTACGGAATTTTTGAATTTTTCAGGGTAATCCTTGGTAACAGGCCTGGGTGCTGCCTGTCCTGCGTCTTCTCCTGCACGGTTTTAAAGTTATCGAAAAAATTAAAAAGCTGAAAAAGCAGCGGTTTTACGGCCTCTCCGCCCGGGATACGGCTGAACAGGCCTATCGGTCAATAGGTCAGCGCCGGGCGGTTTTAAAGCCGGATGACGGAACCGATAGGCGATACGATTGTCCGGCATGTTTTGTGTCGGGCGCAGCGCAACCGGCAACCGTCGCTTTTATTGATTACGACTGTTTTGCGATATAAAGGATCCTGGTAACAAACAAATGCTTGAAATATATATTTTACTTATTGTCATGATCGTCGGTTCGGTAATCGCGTTGGAATTGAAGGATATTCTTTCTTCCGCGGTTATCATCGGAGCGGTGGGATTGTGTTCTTCGGTGGGGTTTTTGTTCTTGCGCGCGCCGGATCTGGCCATGGCCCAGCTGGTGGTTGAAGTCGTGCTGGTGGTTTTTCTGGTGAAGGCGACGCTTACCCGGAAAAATGGCGTCGTCAACGGCGGAAAGAACAGGTTGAAAATCATGGTTGTGCTGAGCGTCATTACGGCGTTTGTGGCCGCGGGTTATTATATCATCCAGGGATCTCCGATATTCGGGAAACCCTTATTTCGGATAAGCCAAACCTATCTTTCCGAACAGGGTGCCATCGGCGGAGTTACCAATGTGGTGGCCGCGGTCATGCTTGATTATCGCGTGCTCGATACCGTGGGGGCGATGATCGTTTTTTTTGCCGCGGTTATCGGCGTGCTGGCCATCGCGGAAAACAGCGGGGAGAGTAAACCGTGAAGCGTCAGGGGAAAAAAGATCGGAAGCCGCCGGAAGTAGCTACGGGAATGAGCGTTATCGTGCGCACCATAACCCGGTTAACCGTGGGGGTGTTTTTATTGTACGGTTTTCATATCGTGACCCAGGGGCATCTTATCCCGGGAGGGGGATTTGCCGGCGGGGTCATCGCCGCGCTTTCGTTTCTTAATATCATGGTCGCTTTCGGCAGTGATATCGCTTTTAAAAAGCTGACCCGGGTACGCGCGGTTTGCGCGGCGTGCCTCGGCATGCTGCTGGTATTGCTCATCGGAATCGCCGGTTTACGCAAAGGGGCCTATTTCTCCGATTTTCTGTTGGGCCGGCAGGGTTTTTCCGCGGTGTGCGACGGCGGCAGTATTCTTTTGTATAATATCGGGATTTTTGTTTTGGTAAGCGCGGGATTGTGCGCGGTATTTATCAGTTTTATCGCGTCACGCAGCGAAGGGGACAGTGAGTGATGTATTTATTGTGTTTTGTTTTGTTCGGTGTCGGCTTATACGGTATTGCCGTCAAACGCAATACTATTAAGCTGATCATCAGCGTGGTTATAATGAATTATGCCGTGGAAATGTTCCTGGTTTTGACCGGATTTCAGTGGCAGGGAGACCCTCCGATCATGGGGGTGTCGCAGCCGCACCGGTTTATTGTCGACCCCCTGCCGCAGGTATTGGCCCTGATAACGATAATAATCGGTATTGCCGTTACCGCGCTGCTGGTGATGACGGCCATGCGTTTGCAGGAAAAATTCAAAACATTCGATTTGCGGGTCATGGAAGGGAAAAAAGAGAAAGATGATTAATGTCCCATTATTGATAATCCTGCCGGTTATCGCGGTATTTGTCATTGCGATTGCCGGACGGAAAAAGGCCTGGGTTGCCGATACGGTTATTATGGCAACCCTGTGTTCCGGGTTATGGCTATGGGCGGGAATAATGCGGAGCCTGCCGAAATCCGGGCACGCGGTTTATTACGTCGGGGGGTGGCCTCAGCTTACCGGTATTTCTTTATATGTTGACGGGTTGACCCTGTTCTTTCTGGTCATGGTCCAGAGTCTTGTTCTTATCGCGGCGATGTGCCAGGTTAACCGAACGTATTCCGGGGGTAGCCGGTGGAAGATGTACGCGTTATGGTTGTGTATGGTAAGCGGCCTCGAGGGAGTATTGGTTGCCGGGGATATATTTACGCTGTTTGTGTTCGGGGAAGCGGCCGCTTGCGCCGGTTACGGGCTGGTGGCAATGGAAGGTGAAAAAAAATCTTTAGTGCGGGCATTTCAATACATGCTTGTGGGGATACTTTCATCGGCGTTAATTTTGTTCGCGATCGCTTTGTGCTATGTTTTTGTCTCCACGCTCTCAATGCCGGATATCGCTTTGCAAATAGCCATGCGTTGTGCCGGATTGTCTTTGTTCGATCCGGTCAATTCGGTGGTTTTGTTTATCGCGCTGCTTTTGGTGGTGGGGATTTGTTCCAAAGCCGCGAGTGCGTTGTGGTTTTACGGCGTGGGGAAAACAACGGGAACGCGGAACGTTGTGGTTGGTATACTTATGCCGTTGATTTCCGGATATGTTTTCCTGCGGATATTCTATTCGGTTATCGCCTACGGCAGGCAGATAGTTTGGGTATTGGCGACCGGAGGAGCGTTTTTTATTATCGGAGGGGTTATTACCGCTATTTCCCGCAAAGACGCCGATCGGTGTGCTTTATTGCACATGCTCAGTGAATTAGTGTTTGTCGCTTTCGGGGTCAGTATCGGAACGCCCCTGGGTATTGCCGCCGGTTTAGTGCATCTGATTAATATCAGTATTGCCGGTTTGCTCGTATCGCTTTCCCGGGGTATGAACCGGAATATTGCGGAAGGCGCCTCGGGGTGCGGCGGGCTTTTCCGTTTAACCACAGCCGCGGGGTTTATGTCTCTTTCCGGGATTCCGCCGTTTGCCGGTTTTTGGAGTAAAATAATTATAATCTTTTCCGCCTGGCAGGCCGGATACCGGGAGTATGCGGTGTTGGCGTTTATTATCGGTTTTGTCGGAATTCTTTCGTTTATGCAAAAAAGGGTAAGTATGTTTTACCGTCCCAGCGGTCGCCAACCATTTGTCCCGGCGCGGACTCCGGCGGCCACGCGCCTGGCCATGGTTATTTTGGGGCTGTTGTGCCTGGGGGCGAATCTGCTTTGGATCCCGGGATTACGCAGCGCGTTTATCATGCCGGCAGTACGGACAATCATTGAGGGTACCGGCATCGTTCCGGAAGCGGGAAGAGTAACTCCATGAAAAGCTCGGTATTATTATTTATTTGTTGTGTTGTAATCTGGCTGGGGCTCAATTGGCCGTTGACGGCGGGTTCTTTGCTCTCCGGGGTCATCGTCAGCATAATCGTGGCCGCGCTTACCGGAGATATGTTTGTTACCCGGCCGCATATCGCCGCGCATGTCCGGCGCTATTTTTGGCTGGCGTATTATATCGTGTTGTTGGCGGTTGAAGTGGTAAAGGCTAATATCGATATCGTTTTCCGGGTTGTTCATCCGGATATTCCGGTAAATCCGGGGATTGTCCGGGTAAAAACAACGATCAAGAGCGAAACCGGGCTGACTTTGCTGGCAAATTCAATTACCTGTTCAACCGGGACATGTACGGTGGATGTGGATGCGGGCAACGGAGAGGTCTATGTGCATTGGCTTGATGTGAAAAGTCAGAACACTGAAGCCGCGACCGAGCTTATCGTGAAGAAATTTGAAAAGGTATTGCAGAGGATTTTTGATTAAGATGAAGACTGAATCGCAGATATATAAGCAAAGAGCGCGTTGGGTCTTGGGAGTTGCCGGGATGCTGTTGTTTTGTGCGTTGATCGGTATCGGCGAGCCGGATTTTTTTAAACGGGCGTTATTCTTTCTGCTGGGTTGCGCGCTGATCGGGCTTTACCGGGTTTTGCGGGGCCCGACCGCCGTGGATAGAGTGGTCGCGGTGAATGCCATCGGGATGCTGGTGATCGGATTTTGCGCGATTGTCGGGGTGGCTACCGGAACGGCCTGGTATATCGATATCGCTATCGTCTGGGCATTGCAGTCGTTTATCGTTACGCTTACCCTGGCAAAGCTGCTGGAAGGCCGGCGGGTTCATGATTAATCGAGGAGTGAGAACCGATGAATGAATTCGGATATATTTTTATCGTTATCGGACTGGGCGCTGATTTTATCGGGATGCTGAGTTTGCTGCGTATGCCCGATGTGTACACTCGTATGCAGGCCGCGGTGAAAACCATAACCCTGGGCACCTGCGCTATTATACTGGGAGTATTGTTCAGCTACGGGATTTCGGAGGTGGGATTTAAGGCGCTGCTGTGTATCGCGTTGATCGGCCTTACCGCGCCGGTTTCCGCGCATGCGCTGGCACGCGGAGCGCATAAAAGCGGTATCCCGCTTTCAACCGAATCGGTTTGTGACCACTATCACCACAGCATTGTCCCTTCCGGCGAAGAAAAGGGTAATGCCTGAGTGTCTTTTCTTGGCTTTTCCCGGCAAAACTGATACAATAAATTAGCATAATTCAATAGGAGCAGGGCCATGCACGAGTTCGGGATTGCCAGGGATATCCTGGAAACGGTATTTAAGGAATTGGAAGCGCATGAGTATTCCAAGGTGAATAAAATCGTGCTGAGCGTCGGTGAGTTTAATTTATTAACCCAGGAATCTCTGCAAAATGCTTTTGACCTTGCCGCGGAGAACACGAAAGCTGCCGGCGCGGTCCTGGAATTAGAACAAACCCCGGGGATGGAAATAGAGATTAAACACGTTGAGGCAGAATAGGATACAACGCATAGAAATAGCGAACACCGGTTTTGTCCCGGCATCCGATGGGGGTGTGGTGGCATTGGGGCCGGAATTAAAAGCCAATTATTGTATCTTAACCGGAACCCGCGCGGTTGTGCGCGGCGGTTTTGAAGACCTGAAAAATCCCCGGCAATATACCGCTTATAAGAAAAGCCTGCTTTCCGATATCCGAAGGCTGAAAAAACTACCGGTTCGTATCGCTTGCGACCTGAACCCGGTTTTTTTCAGTTCCCGGCTGGCGCAGGAACTGCATAATACGATTTTATCCCAGGGAGTTTTGGTGCCGGTACAGCATCATTACGCGCATGTGGCCGCGGCTTTGGCCGCGCTTTCTATCGGCGAAAAGCCGGTGATCGGGGTCGCTTGCGACGGTACCGGCCTGGGCGATAACGCTACGGTGTGGGGGTGCGAGTTTATTTTGCGCAAACCCGATGGATTTATGCGCGCCGGCCACTTAGACCCGATTGCTTTACCCGGCGCCGATAGGGCGGTGGAGCAACCCTGGCGGGTGGGGGTCGCGCTGCTGTATCAGGCTTTTGGCGCGAAATTTCATGAATTGCCGGTTGCCTGGCTGAAAAAAAAGAAATATAACGTGCAATTTGTGCGGGAAATGATTGAGCGTAAGGTTAATACGCCTTATGCTTCGAGCGCCGGACGGCTGTTCGACGGTATTGCCGCCATTACCGGTTTATGCCTTGAGGCCGATGTCGAGGCTCAGGCCGCCCGATTGCTGGAAAAAAAAGCGGCGGCGGCTGCCGGTAAGCAGGGAAAGCGGTATCGTTTCCGGATCCATAAAAAAAACGGTAAGATTGTCATTGATTTCCGGG
>JAQULA010000007.1 GCA_028718845.1 Candidatus Omnitrophota bacterium | reverse complement strand
ATAACGCCCGTTGAAACAGCTCGGTGGAATCATTCGTCGGCACGCTGAAATTTTTTTCCTGCCCGACAGACTCCATGTCCGGCTTACGCAGATACACATGGACGATACGCGCTTCCCGGCCATAACGGCGAAGCCGGGCGGCAACCATCTCCGATAATAACCGCAGCCAGGCCTCTACCTCCTGCCGGCTATAGAGGTTATGCGGCACGGTATAGGAATGGCCCACGGATTTGGGCGGTGATTCCGGTTGATCATAGCGTTGAATTTCCTCTTCATCGACACACTGCGGATGGGCCACTCCATACATCCACATTCCGATCTTACCGAATTTTTCCGCCAGTAAATCGCGGGGGAATTTCCGCAAATCGGCAAACGAAAACACCGAAAGCTCGTGTAATCGCCGGGTCAGCCGGCTGCCGATGCCGGGAATTTTCCCGACCGGCAGATCAGCTAAAACAATCGGGATGTCCGGTTCATCGAGAATCAACATCCCATCCGGTTTTTTAAGTTTAGAGGCGATTTTGGACATCAGGCGGTTTATGGAAATACCGACCGATCCGGTAATATGGAATTGCGCGTTGATCGCGTTTTTGATGTGCATGCCTAATTCCAGATAAGAACCGAAGCGGGCATCACACCCGGTCACATCGAGATAAAACTCATCGATCGACGCCTGTTCAAGCTGAGGACTGTAATACCGCAGCATATCGGAAATCCGCCCGGAAACATAGAGATACTTTGCCGAATCCGCCGCGACAAATACGGCTTGCGGACAGATACGGAATGCTTCCTGAGCGCTCATTCCGGAATCGATACCTAAACGCTTCGCTTCGTACGAAGCCGCGCATACCACCGTGCGTTTGCGGTCCGGACGGCCTCCGACAATCAACGGTTTTCCCCGCAAACCGGGATTCGCCGCCTGCTCGACCGAAGCGAAAAAGGCATCCATGTCGATATGAAGAATCCTCCGGGGCACATTCATAATAAACGGTTACCAATGGTTAATAATAGTCAGTAACGATCATTAACAGTTACTAAAAATCCGCTGTTCGCTTTAACTGGTGATTTTGTGACTGCGCTAGTCCGTGAACTATGGACCGTGGTCGATATTTATATCGCTTGTTCAATAATTGCGGTTAAGGCAGCGAGGGTTTCTTTATTCTTATCTGCCGGAATATTACTGGAGAGAGAAATATCTTCTGCGGGCCGGCCGGCATACGCGGCATGCAATGCCCTAAAATAATCGCAGACATATCGGGAATCCTCATCCCGGACATTCGCAGCCAGTTGCGCCAGCGCCTTCTGGGCGATCATCTGCGGATGTTCCCGCAGCGACTGGGCAACCAGGACAAACACCCCGGTAGCCGCGCGCAATTGCCGCAGGTCATAACGCTCGGAACGCAGTTTCTCAAAAAAATCACGGGTAACCGGAAATTCTGTCTTCGCCAGGGTGCGCGATGCATCGAAATAAAGATTTTCATAACGCCGCGTTACGTTATCTAAAACCGCGGCTTTTATTTGTCCAAGTATATCCGCATCGCTCCGCCGGTCGCGGCGGCCGCGGGTAATATACGCCGATAAATAACGGTAAATACCCTTGATCCCAAACGCGTCCAGATTATCCACGTCATATAAGAGCTTCGTTTCCAAACCCAGGCCTTCCCCGGTAACGATCATATTTTTCTTATCATGGAAACGGACGGCTTCCTTGATCTGAGCCAACTGTGCCGGTGAAAACAAACCGGTTCCGGAAAACCGCTCTCCGGCGAACGCCGCGGCATCATCGCCGTGTTCTTCAGCGCTGGAGGCGAAGATGTCGTGCAGACAAATCGCCGCGGTCAAAACTTTCCAATCGACCGTCGCGGCAACCCCGAGCCTATCCGCCAATACCTGCGCCTGCCGAAGCAGATCCTGCGAATGCCGTAATCCATGATGGATATCCCTGCGGAAATTATCTCCTAAATACTCGCTCATTATCTCCATAACCTCCACACGATCATTCTCAACCGATATTAAACGCGCCCCCGGCATAAATCCCTGTCTAAATATTTCATCATCCATTCGGACATGCGGGGACAATGCTGCCGCGTCAACATTAAAACACCGGCCCGGCTCGCTTGCCGCACAGAGTAATAGCAGGCACAGCCCCATCCCATATATCCGGCACATCGTTTTTCCCATATCTCTCACTAAATGCTATCCGCTTTTCCCATAGACCATGGCCGCTTTACTTGTCCATGGTCTGGGGACTGTCGAACGTGGACAATCTTTTCTAATCGCCATCCGCGATCACTCTCCACCGCAGGCTTTGACGGCTGCAGCAAAGCGTATACCGGTTATTGAGTTCATCACAGACACTAAACAAATGAAATTCTTCCCGGCCTTTGTTTTCCTGCCAGGTTAATTGCACGTTTTTTATCACATGCTTTACCCCGTGGAAAAAAAACCATAACGGAAAAAATCCGGCTTGTTTACAGGATACGACAACATCGACCGGCTCTCCCGGGAACTGAACATCATTAGGCAGAGGCCTATCCCAGCGCGCCTGCGGATTAAACATATT
Source organism: Candidatus Omnitrophota bacterium (assembly GCA_028718845.1). Classification (GTDB taxonomy): domain Bacteria; phylum Omnitrophota; class Gorgyraeia; order B26-G9; family B26-G9; genus JAQULA01. The sequence goes on along the minus strand of JAQULA010000007.1, from coordinate 18,460 downwards.
TCCGTATCGCGGTAATTACCTTACCGATAATCTGGGAACGCTCATTCAACGGGATAATCTGATAATTCCGGTTCGCCGGCTCCAGGAAAAACTTATCTTCACGGCTGCGCAGTATCTTTACGGTTACCTCTCCGTCATCGACACGGCAAACCACGATATCTTTGTCCTGGGCGCACGGCTGTTTTTTAACCAAAACCAGGTCATCCGGCATAATCCCGGCATTGATCATGCTGTCCCCTTTTACCCGCAGGAAAAATAATTCATCCTTTTGCGAAAACAGCTTATCGACATTAAAATAATCTTCGACATTTTCCACTGCCAATACCGGAACTCCGGCCGGCACCGTACCCAGGATCGGGATAGTCAACATCGCTTTTTCAGTCAACTCGATCGCGCGCGATTTTTTTTCGCACAGAATAAGGTATCCTTTACGCACCAGCGCCTGCAGATGATCGCGTACCGTTCCGGTGGAAGAAAACCCGAATTCCCCGGCGATCTCCCGGATTGTCGGCGGCAACCCATCACGCACCATTTTACGGATATACATCAACACTTCCTGCTGCTTATCAGTCAAATCCATTTTCCCCCCCATTGTTTTATGTTTTTCACTAATCACTATACGCTACCCGCTATTCCCTGGTTTTTAATAGTACCGCACATTTGTGTGGCTGTCAAGAAAAAAGAGGATTGGGACTGTAAAAACAAGATTAAAGCGATTGATTGATAAAACCGGCTGAGCTTATAACCGCTTGCCCGGTAATATAATCCGGCGCATGCCTTAAACCCGACACCGCATCAAGCAAAACACGCTGTTGCGGGATAAGCGCACTACCTTCCCGGGAAAAACTCTTAACCGCAGGTTCGCGAACATAGCCGACATTATCCAGGGAAATATCCGCCAATTCGATAACCTTATCATCCCCGGCCCGACCCGGCAATGGAAAATTTTGTTCCACGCCGCCAATCGTGTAAATCCAATCCCGGAACGAAGCATCGGCAGGATAAGGGATGGAGAGCGCCCGATGAAACATCGCGATAAATTTTTTCGCGGTTCCCCGTAATGGAAAAATATTAATACCGCGTAATAAACGATTCCATTGCGATTGCGATGCCCGGTGCGAATAAATGACCACGCCGTTATTCCGCCGCTGGACCTTGTTATATTCCTGTTTACTGGTCTGAAAAAGCACCGCAAATAAATAGGTCCATCCGTTCTGGAAAACGACGATATACGAGCATAAATCGGCAAAAAATTCGCACACGGCATCGACCTGCCGATACTTTCCCGGCAGATAGACCTTCCCGACGGTCCGATCCTGAATATTATGGCCGAGCTCATGCGCTATCGTGACCCACAGCCGGTAGTACCAGCGTTTGTTGCGGGAATTGATATAATAATGGAAATTAGCCGATGCGGTATCGATTTTATAACTCCGACGAATCAAAGCCTCGTTCATGATTTTATTGATAATATCATTTATTATGTTTTTTCGAGCATACCCGGTTGCATCACATAAATTCAGCAGTAAGGCGATGTGAATAATTTTTAATTTTCTATCCGCTTCCCGATTTTGAGAAAGCGGGATATAGGTTTGAGCCAACGATTCATTCTGATATAACAAATGCAGCAGCGTCCGGGCGGAATACAAAACCCGCGGGCCCCAATTTTCGTAATGATCCGGCCGCATCGCAAAGCGATATAAAACCATCTCCGCGTCACGGATCCGGGCATCCAGGGAAGCTCCCGCATTCGTTCGATTGTCGCGCGAGCGGAATATATCCTGAAAAGCACCCTGATTCAGGGTTAACCGCGGGCTCAGCATCCGGCAGCCGGAACCGGACGCTTCCGGGAATATTCCGGCAACAGTATCCGGCACCGCCAGAACCGCAATAAGCGCGAGCGTAATCCCGTTATGCATAAATTTTCTTAATCGCGATCTCATCATTCCTCTTATATTGCCGCGGCAACCGCTTCCGCCGCCAGGTCCGGGGATCGCTGCCTTTTCCCCTCCGGGTCCCCGGGACCGGAGATACCGTCAATCCGCTGAAACGTAAACACCGACCAGGTCTGAAATCCCGCGGACGCAATGATCTCCCGGATATGCCGGAGATTAAATTCATAATCATCCGTCAGGAATTTATTTCTTAAGTCTTGCGTGCGAAACTGAAGTAACCGGGACTGGTCGCTGCCCCATTGCACACAATCGGTAATTACCATGTCGTATTTTACGCCCAGTTTCCGCAGCCGGGACAGTGAGACCTTATCGTCGGGATACATAACGATCAACTTCCCGTCTCTCTCCAGATAGGTTTGCGCTCCGGCAATAAGTTTTTCGATGGTTACGGCATCATAGTCATACGCGTGCGCATCAAAAACCATTCCCACTGTTCCGACAATCGGCGGAAAAGAAACGATCCGGTCAAAACGTTCCGCCGGATCGATCCGCGCATATCCGTCGCTTTTCAAAACCGTCACCTTATCCTGCAGTTTCAGTTTTTCAACATTGGCTTCCGCCATGTTCACGCTTTCCGGATCGATATCCACCGCAACCACCTTACCGGCGCCGTTTTCAGCGGCATACATCGCCAGGACACCGCTGCCGCTGCCCCAGTCCAGCACCCGGGCGCCCTCATTGATATCCAAATATTTGGTAAAGACCGCCGAAAAGACCGATTTGTAATAAGTGCCGTTTCCGAACAACATCCGTTTTTCCAGGTCATAAAAACGATCATTACTGATGTACACTTCATCGTCGATAGTGGTCGGAACTCCCGCGGGGAAAAAGTAGCGATGCACATTCCCCGCGGTTAACGCAAGATAATTCTCGTTGGAATGCGGTTCGATAACCATCGCTAGGCGCAGCAGCAACAAATCGAGTTCCGATGCGGACAGATCTCCATCGGTAACCAACCCCAGATCCTGGCAATCTTTAATAAAACACCGTGTCGGTGCCGAATAGTCCGCCGGCTCCGCCCAGGTCAATTCAAGATGAATGATCTTAAGATCTTTATCGGAATAGGGACTTCTATTCGAATCAGTCCCTAAAAATTGGATCCGGTACGGCATGTCATCCCGAAAATACATCCCTACGCTGATGTCGCCGTTCGCGTCATGCTGAATAACCATTCCTTTCTCCCTCATGATCTCCGCTAATTTGTTTACCAATATCGAAGGTAAAACACCCCCTTGGGGCAATAGCGTCGAGAAGGGCCGGTCTAAGAACAGAAACACGGATTTGCTGGCGGACCGCTGCAGGTGGGTCATCACCATTTTCAGCCCTTTATCGGCAATCTCGGCAAACCATACCCGTCCGATCCCGGTAGTCTTGAGCCATTGCCAATTAGGGGCGTTGTCGACTTTTTCCAGCAATTCCTGCGCGGTTATCCGCTGCATCGACAACCCGACTCTCCGCAGCTTCAGCCCCTCCACGAACCGGATTCCGTACGGTAAAGCCAATCCGGGATCATGGCACATCGACGCCACTTCCCGGTCTTCAACGTATATCTTTGTAATTACGCCGAAATGCACAAACGGCATGGAAGCTTCTTCCGGGGTCAGCTCTCCCCGGGTTTCCAGCGCCCCGACCATGTATCCATTCACCCGCACGATCTTTCCCTCGACGGCAAAGAAGATATCATACCAATCGTCATGTAATTCTTTGTGCACGCAGGAATATCCCGACAAACCGCCGGAGGTAATCGCCCGATATACCGACTCATTGAACAATAACGATAACCCAAGGCATGAGTTTCCCCGGTCTACTTTGGTCTGCCGCATAATATCCGCCAAACGCAGCGGCTTTTTCGCATAGAGCAATTGCTGTAAAGAGGTCAGGGAATCAAAACGGTAATTTTTTAAAATATCCGTATTGACCGCATCGATATCGGAAATGATTTGCTTTACTGCGGCATCAATAAGCGCCGATCGTTCCGGAGACCACTCCTGCCCCCGGGATAAGAAATCAAAATACGGAATAACATTCGGCAAGCAAACCCGCGGGCTTAAAAACACTTGCGGGCCGTGATCCGGCTGGTCCATTCCGGCAAGTAACGATGCCGGGAACAGAATTGATACAATACAAATAACGCTTATTATTTTTGCGAAGACACGCATACCATTCCCCGGGATTAGCCGCAACTCTCTCCAAATAAAAAGTTTGCCGAAATAATAATTGGAAAAGTATATCATATCATCGGAGGGTTCGCAAACCGAAAAGGCATTTTCCGGTTGCCGCAAGATATTAAGAATAAACATGTTGCAGATATAGGCCTCTGGGTGATGAATAATTTATATCGCGGTGGACACAAAATCGCTTTTCGCAATATTCGGGTTCAACAATACCGGCATGGTCCGGAATGAAAAGGCATTATTGTTCGGGCGGGTATAAAAAGAGGGGATGATCTGTTCCTCCAGAACATTTCTAAAAATAACCTCCATATCGTGCCGGGTAAGCTGTTCAAAAAATTTCCAGGTATCATCCGGATCGCTGCCGGGCCCGATATCCGCGCCCATCCGGCGGGCTATGTTCCGGATATACGGCAGAAATGCTTCGAATTGATAAGTACGGCAGACGTTCCCGGTCCGCCGCGCCAATTCTTCCTTATTGCTGATCCGGCCCTGCTTAAAATCGGTCCACACATAATACAGGTTAAAAAAACCGTGGTTATCCCCATAACCGTCTTTCATGATCTGCCGGTACCTGATTTCATCGATATAGTGAAGATACGCTTTCACGATTTCATCATCGACCAGAAACGGTATTATTTCTTTGGGAAAACTTTCCAGCCGGCTGACGAACGGAGGCGACATGTCATAGGTTTCATAATTAAGCAGGATATCCCGCAGCAGGGAAAGCAGCGCGGTTTTTGTTCTCAGGACCGGATCGTTCATGATCTTAGTCTCAAACTGCTCAAAAAATAACGGCTGGTTCCAGTAGTCCGGCCGCAGGCAGCAGGCAAATAAAAATTCCCGGCATTTTGCTCTACCGCGTTCTTCCCTGTTCCCGTAATAAAGATGCCGCATCAGCGGATGTTGAAACGGCGCCAACAGCATCTCCCGCAATGTGGCAACCGACACCTTGCGCCGGCCATTGGTGGAATAAATCGTGCAGTTGGAAAGCGTCCCGGTTGCCGCGTCGATAAAACTGTTATAATAACAGATAAAATCCTGGCGCTGGGCCTTGGCAACCAGTTTTTTAAACCGGTCTCTCCAGGTAACCTTAGTATCGGAGGAGGACCCGGCAAATTCACTGCGCCGGCCGTTCCAGACCGTCCAGGCAGGGTATTTGCGTTTTCCGGAAAGCCGGGTGAATTTTTCATCTAATTGCCTGAGAAAAATTCTATTCCGTTCCTTTTGCCCGGACGTAACGGTATTGTTAATGATCAGTTCACTTTCCGGAAATACCTTTCGGAAAGCAATCAGCATCAGCGCCATGTTAGTGATAACCGCGTCTTCGGTTATCCCGCCGGACTTGCTTAAAAACATAACTTTATCATAATCCCAGCTTAAACACAGACGAAAATCCGCTCCGGTAGATTTCAACTCCCGGAATTTTTTCTCGGCGTTATCCAGATCATTGAGTATGGCATAACCATTGCTAAAAATATGCAGGGCGTAGCCGAAAGGATACAGGATCTGCTCTTTTCCCGTAACACAGGCCCGGGCAATGGTCAGTAAACTCGGCCAGTCATCAAAGCTGTCTTCCCCATTAAGACTGATTGTTCGTATATCAAACACAAATGCCTGATAAACGAGCCGTTCGATATCCTGCAGAGACAATGGGTCAAGCACCCGGTCATTTCCCCAACCACCATGATACTTATAACAATTCTCACATCTGCCGGAACATTTTCCGGTACGGTTATTTTGAATATACAACACGGTTTCGATATCCAGGCCGTTCTGCCGTACCGTATCCCGGTCCCGTGCCGCGCTGATGTTGTCGCTTTTATAATAGCGGACTTTACCCAGCAATGATTCCACCCGGGCACTCAGCTTATTTTCCCGATACAGGCGGTCCAGAGACACCGGCTGCTGCGTAAATTGCCGAACCCCCGCGACGACCTCCGCCGGAATCAGGATTTTCGGCGAGAGGCTGGCCTCGTGCACGGCACATTTATTATCCGCGTGAACATACTGCCCCATAAGCAGCATCGGCACGAGGAGCATTGTCACTATTGGTATTATTTTTTTTCCGATCATCACGTTATGGCCCGGCATCATATTGTCGGTCAAAAAGTATCGTTTAAAAAAACGTTAAAGTATATCATATCGCGGCAGGTTCAGCAAACCGGGATTGATTTTTTTTATTAACTTAATATATTGCTGATAAATGTGTTGAGGGAATGGATTTTCATCGGGACGGGCGGAAAAACAGATTGTGCTTATGGTCGCGGCTTTTTAAGCGTAAGCTGAACCGGAATGACTTCTTCCGGCAATAAGGGATTACCTCCGCCATGAGTACTGGTATAGGCCTCAGGACGGGCAATCGGAAACGGCGTAAGATAGGTTATTGCTCCCAATCGCTCACAACGCGCGGCCAAAAGAGAAACCTGAGAGAAGTGGATACTGAATCGATACACCACCGAAGAATCGTCCGCTATTTGCTGCGGCTGTATATCAAACGCTTTCAGTTCCGTTAAGAGCGCGGCGATGGCCGGCTCGGCTTGCTTGGGATCACGCGGAATAAGCAGCCACTCCTGCTCACGATACGCCGCGATCAAATTACCCGGTTCTATTGCCGCCGCTTCTTTTTCAATCGTATCCGATTTTAACTCAACGCGGCCAACCGCTTGTTCGGCCTCCGGCAAAACCATTTCCGCGGAAGATCCCTTGGCAAAAGATTGACTGCTCACCCGCGCTTTTGACTTACTCACCCTCTCCATAGCCTGCCCGGTTTCAGAAGACTGTCCGGCCTCTTCAGCCGGCATCATCAGGGAATCGGCCGTCATCGGGACCTGGACAGGCATATTCCGAGTCGGCGATACTTCCGGTTGATGCGCGGACCACTGCGGGGTTAACGCTGGTTCCGAATCCCGAGTTTCTTTCATCCGCGACGCCGCGAGCATGCTTTTCCCGGCCGGAGCGATCGTCCCTTTAGTCTCGAAAGTCCGGGATTGATTCGTAACATATATCGCCAGCACCAGCGTAGCCGCCACCGTGGCTGCCCGCAGCGCCAGGGGAGCCCTCCACAACAGCGCGACGCGCTGCTGCCATTGCTGCCACAGCGTCGGCGCATCCAGCCGGGCATTAACCTTACGGATAAAATCCGGCGGCGGATTAACTTCCCGCAAACCATGCAGCAAATTCACCATCTCCGTAAACGAAGCCAAAGCACGGCTGCAATCGGCGCATTGTTCGATATGTTTGCGCATAATTTCTTCCTGACGGGCATCGAGCTGATGCTCGAGAAATTGCGAAAGCGATTTTTTACATTCCTGGCACCGCATCTTAGAACACCTCCCGCAGTTTTTCCTGCAACAGCCGGCGCGCCCGGGAAAGGCGCGATTTTACCGTGCCGATATTGATATTCAGTATCCGCGCCACGTCCTCATAGGAAAGCGCTTCGACATCGCGCAAGATGATCACACTCCGAAATTCTTCAGCCAGCGACTGGATCGCGCCATGGATCAGGTCATGCTTTTCTTTATTCAGCAATGCTTTATCCGGGGCAATCGTCGTGGTATCCGGCACATCATTGCTGCCGGCGCAATCGCCCTCTCCCGAAGGATCCAGAGTCGTCTCTAACCGGCGCATCCGGCAATTACTGCGGATACGATTACGCGTAAGATTTACGGTAATCGCGTACAGCCAGGTCAAAAACCGCGCTTTGCCCTGAAACCCGTCGATACCGCGATACGCCCGGATAAACACTTCTTGAGCGGTTTCATCCGCCTGCGCGTAATCGCCGAGCATACGAAAAGCGACATTAAAAATGCGGCGGTGATACTGCTGCATCAGGATAGTGAACGCTTCGCGTTCGCCCTGCTGACAACGCCGGATCAGCGCTTGTTCCGATTCCAGAGAAATCGTTTCATTCTCCATAGTATTAGACAAATTTTCCGACGAATAGTTCCAACCAATTAGCTCATAGCTGATAGCTCATGGCTCATAGCAACCGCATACCCTCGCTCGTATTGCCTACTGAGTTTTTGCTTCCCTCTTCCATCTTCCTTCTTCCGTCCCATGAACTACGGCGATGAGCGACGAACTGCGTTTCATTTCGTTCCCGGCTTCCCAAGCAGCTTAAACATTTTTTTCTTATACGCTTCCACGCCGGGCTGATCAAATGGGTTCACCCCGGAAAGAAGACCGGACATGGCGATGGTTTTCTCGAAGAAATAGAATAACTGCCCCAGATAATACGGGGTGCGCTCCGGAACAACAATAGACATATTCGGCACGCCGCCTTCATAATGCGCGCTGGCCGTAGCTTCATAAGCTTTATGATTAACGTAATCCAGGTCTTTGCCGGCAAGATAATTCAATCCGTCTCCGTCATCAGCCATCTTCGGCACCTTAACCGTTGCCAGTGACGATTCCACCACCATAAACGTTTCGAAAAGATTGCGCTTTCCCGCCTGGATCATCTGGCCCATCGAATGCAGGTCGGTGGTAAAATCACAAGTCGCCGGAAAAATACCTTTGCCGTCTTTGCCTTCGCTTTCGCCGAAAAGCTGTTTCCACCATTCCCCGATATAATGCAACGAGGGATGAAACCCGGATAGGACCTCGATATCTTTTCCCTTTTTATGAAGGATATGGCGTATACCGGCGTATTTATAGGCCGGATTCGCGGACACATCAACCTTGTCGCACACGCGCTCGAAATCCTTCGCTCCCTTAAGCAGGGCCCGGATATCGATACCGGCCGCGGCGATCGGCAGCAACCCTACCGGCGTCAGCACGGAAAAACGGCCTCCGATATCATCCGGAATAACGAAAGTCTTATAGCCTTCCTGCTCGGCAAGGTGGCGCAGCGCTCCGCGGGAAGCATCGGTCGTGGCAATGATCAGATCTTTGCACTTCCGGCCGTAGTTTTTTTCCATGTACTGCTTAACGATCCGGAAAACCACCGCGGTTTCCGTGGTTGTCCCGGACTTGGAAATAACATTGACCATCACCCGTTTGCCTTTGCACAAGGCCAGGACATCGTTTAAATAATCCGCGCTGATATTCTGCCCGGCAAAATAAACCTTCGGTTTTTCGCTCTTCTGTTCATTGGCACAAAACGGTTTCAGGAATTCCAGGGTTGCCCGCGCGCCTAAATAAGAACCGCCGATTCCCAGGACCAGAAACACATCACAGTTTTTTCGTATCCGGGCGGCGGTCTGTTCAATATCCTTGATCAGCGTCTCCGAAAAAGTGGAGGGCAAATCCAGCCAGCCGGTAAAATTAGACCCGGGACAGGTTTTCTCCTTCAATTCCCGGTGAATAAGCGTTATCGGTTTGGCAACCGCATCCAGTTCCTGCTGTGAGACAAACCCCTTACAATTATCGGTAACCAGTTTTATTGCTTTCATCGCTCTTTCTCCTTGTTAAAATTATCATAAGACATGGTAGAACTAAAACATAAGTAGTTTTTATTGTATCACCGGGGAGAAAAGTTGACAAGCATTAGTAAAACAGCGGATAGCCCTCAGCGAATAGCGATTAGGAAAAGACCGTTTATACCTCAATAAATTGAAAACCCACAAAGTATGTTTTTGCCTTGAAATGCCGGGGGTTTCATGGTATAAATAGAGCACTTTGGTTTTGAGTCTATCCCGGCAGATACCCCGGGAAATATCCCTCAATTTTCGGTTTCTGTGCGGAGGTGGCGGAATTGGTATACGCGACAGTTTGAGGGGCTGTTGGGCGCAAGCCTATAAGGGTTCAAGTCCCTTCCTCCGCACCATTAAAAAAACTCTCAGAAGAGAGTTTTTGCTTTTTAAGGGACTTGAAGCGAGTGCACGGAGCGACCTCATGGGAGCTCAAATTTACCTGGACGGTAAATTTAGTGCACGAAGGGGGGCCTGCGCAATGAGTCCCCGGATGGGACGAATGTAGTAGGCAAGTCCCTTCCTCCGCACCATTAAAAAAACTCTCGGAAGAGAGTTTTTGCTTTTTAAGGGACTTGAAGCGAGTGCACGGAGCGGCCGTCCCTCGTCCTCCGGTTTACTATGAGCCATGAGCTGCCAGCTGCGAGCTCCTTTTCTCTTGTGACTTGTATGACCTACGAGAGTATCCGTTCCGCCACGGTATTGTACAACAGAATCCCTTTATTCGTTAACTTGAACCGTTCTCCCCGTCTGCTCACTAATTTATCCTCAACCAAACCTTTCAGCCGTCCGAGAAGCTGCTCATCAATAATCATATCGGTTCTTTTTCTTAATTGCTCCAGGGAAAATCCGGACAACAGCCGCAGATACAGCATCATTGTTTCTTCGGCGCGTTGATACCGGTTCAAGCGCTCTTGGCCATACCGCCGGATCGTATTGCTCTGCACTTGTTGCAGGTAGTCATTAATATTTTTACTCAGGCGGAACCGGGATCCCTGCAGATAAGAAAACGCCGCCGCGCCTAATCCCAGGTATTCTTCATTCCGCCAGTAGATCTGATTGTGCCGCGATTCCCTTCCCGGTTGGGCGAAACTGGAAATTTCATAATGACAATACCCGGCAGCATGCAATTGTTTACATCCGGCTGTATACATCTTTACCTGTTCTTGTTCACCCGGCAAAGACAGGGTTTTCTTCATCGTATACAACGGGGTACCTTTTTCCAACACCAAGTCGTAAAAAGAAACATGCTGCGGTTTTAGCTGCACTGCCCGGAAAAGATCCTCCGACCATTCACGGAATGTCTGGCCGGGAAGACCGTACATAAGGTCGATACTGACATTATCAAAACCGGCCTTGCGCACAAGGGCGAACGCCTGATAAGCCTCACGCACCGTATGCACCCGGCCCAGAATCTTTAAATAATGGTCCTGAAACGACTGCACTCCAAGACTGATGCGGTTTATCCCGGATTTCCGATAAGACGTTAGTGTCCGCAGCGATGCCGTGGCCGGATTCATCTCCAAGGTGATTTCCGCGCCGGCGGAAATATTAAAATCACGCCGCAATGCCTGCATGATCTTCCCTATCTGTATTCCGCTTAATAATGAAGGAGTACCGCCGCCGAAATAAATGCTGGTAACCGAATAACCCTGGCTTAAACGGCTCTGCCGGGCACTGTCGCGTTCTAATGCCGTGCAATATCGCTCAATCTCCCGCGCGGATCCGTCTGCCTGAGAAACAAAATCGCAGTATAAACATTTTCGTATACAAAACGGGATATGGATATAGATGCCCAGTGGGTTCATAGTTAATAGTCCACAATACGGTGAAAAGTGACTAGTGAAAAGTGACAAATGAAAAAAGCGATTAATGTATAATTATTTAATTTATAACTCATAACTTGTCACTTATAACTTAGGCGCGGCATTATTCTTTTTCCTGCTGCAGACTATCGATCCAATCGCGCTCCAGAACTTCAAGGTCGACGAAAAGGACATCTTTCACTGCTTTATGAATGCCGTTTCCCGCTCCCAGCCGCACCAGCAGGTTTTTCACCTCATATAACGACATCCGTCCGATAATATAAGTCACAAACGATTCCGATTGCGCGTATACCAGCTCGATACGATTCGGGGAAAGATAGGCCAATTTCGTCAGGTCCAGCCCGCCCAGCTGTTCTATGGTAAAAAGGGTATTATTGCGCACTGCCTGCAGCAGCATCTTTCTTCGCTGCGTACGCTCGGTAGCTTTTTTAAATTTCCGCGCTTCATATTCAGCGACGCCCTCGTTCAGCCACAACGGCACATTCATACCGCCCAGGATATGAACGACGGCATGCGTATATTCGTGGTATAGCACCGCTTTCATACGCAGCGGAGTTTTTCCCAGGTCCTCACCAAAACGGATTTTTCCGTCATAAGTACCGGCAGCCCAGTCGGGAAAATAATCCAGTTCTTTCAACGTACTTGAAGGATAGATGATAACCGGAACAACCGCCTGCGGATATAGACCGTAATCCTGCCCCACCTCCCGGTACGCCTGACGCAATATCTCCCCGGCGGCATCGGTTACCTGCTGATTTTCCAGGCCCTCGAATTTCAACCGGAAATTTTCAATTTCCCGGATGTTAAAATTACCCTCCCGCTCTTTCTCGCTCTTTAGACGCTCGAGCTTTAAGCGGATCTCATAAAGCTGAGGGCTTATCTGTAACGCCTTGGTCCATTGCTCCTGCGCCCGATAATAATTATCCTGGACATAGGCAATCTCCCCGCGTAAAACATACACATACGGATTATCCGGGTCATAGGTCGCGGCATCGTACACCATGCGTTCACTGTTGGAATACTCCCCCTTACGAAACAAGGTATCGGCAAGTTCAAGATATATTACGGCGATATTTTTTTTCAGCTGCGGTTCTTCCGGAGCATAGGAAAGCGCTGTTTTCAGCGCATCAATGGCTGCGTTAAACTTGCCGCCGTCTTTGCGCGCCAATCCCCAATTGTTGTACAGATAGGCTAAGGTCCTCCGGATTCCCGGGTCATCCGGCATCAACCGAAGCGCCTTTTCTTCAAACCGGATAGCCTCTTCCCAGCCCCCGTCATTAGCCAGTTCGATCGCCCGGTTATGGTAGAGCACGGATAACTGCCCTTTAGTATGTGAATCGGCGGGATTTAAGGTCAGCGCTTCTTCATAGCGGTTGATCAGAGCCGGGGTCCCGTTTTCTTTCTGCTCCTGGGCGATGACAAAACTGCTGCGGAAAATAATTGCGGCAGATACTATGATCGTAAACTTCCCTGTTTGTGATGAATTCATTCTATTTATGCGTAGTACGTAGTAAATATGGCTTCGATGGATAATAGCGGATAGCCCGTTGCCCGCTATTTTGATCTTTCTATAATGTTTCTTAAGGTTCCTTGATGCTCCTTAATGTTTCTTGAGGTTACTGCTATTATCAGTGTTCATTCAAGATTTTATCTGTGTTAATCTTATATATTCAATTTTTACTTTTATCTTTTTACCCGCCGGTACTTCGGCGAGGCTCGCCCGCCTAGCCATCTCGGGGTAGCTTTCCAAGACGTCGAGGCTGGCCACTGGAAGCCCCAGGATTGAGCTTGGCGGCTTTTATCCTCGCAAAGCGTCATCTGTGTTTATCTCGGAAGATGAATCTGCGTTCATTTTAAAAATCTTTATTTTCCCTTTTTCGTTGCTTTTTTCTTCATCGCTTCCGTCATATTAGTAAAAGTAAATTCCCCGGCCCCGATAAACAACAAGCTCAGGAAAACAATCCCCATTTCAACGGCATACGCGGTCGCGACAGAAGATAACCCCTCTCCGTTGCGCACCTGCATGGCTGCGGCAACAATCATATCCCAACACAACAATATGCAAAACGGCCGGATAAACGTGCCGCAAATAAGAAAAATCCCGCCGAAAAATTCCGCGCAAGCCTGCAAAAATCCCCAGAACACAAATCCCGCCGGAATCCCCACGGCGGTAATTGACTGCCCCAGCACCCCCCACTGAGCCGCTCCACCGGCGATCTTCGGCCAGCCGTGATACATAAACATTCCGCCGATACCAACCCGCAGCAACAGTAGCCCGATGTCCTGGAATTTATTGTTTGCCTTCTTGGCCATATCCCCTCCTTTTTTAGTGTTTATGCCCGGACTTAAACTCCGCCAGCGTTATTGTGACGGCGCCGGCATCGGTCATGGCCGCTAATGCCTTACGCGAATCTCCCGGGCGAATATCCACGCCCTGCACCGCGTCGGCAAGAACAGTCACGGCAAAACCGGATTTTATTGCATCCAATACCGAGGCCTTTACGCAATAATCCGTTGCCAGGCCTCCGATAAACACATGGGTTATCCGCTGTTTCCGCAGGATCGACACTAACCTGCGCTTTCGCTTATCCAAGGCTTGGAACGCGGAATAACTCTCTTCCGCCGGATCCATGCCTTTGGAAACGATAATCGCGCTATCCGGCAATTGCAAATCGGGATGAAAACGCGCCCCGCGGGTCCTGCGCACGCAATGAACCGGCCATATCCCGCCAAATTGTTTGAAATGGCCGGTTTCCTCAGGATGCCAGTCTCGGGAAGCAATAATGGGAAGTTTTTTTGCGGAAAAAAATTTTATATATTGGTTAATTACCGGAATAATCACATCACCGTTCGGGATACCAAGACTGCCGCCTGGGCAAAAATCATTCTGAATATCAACAATCAGTAATGCTTCGCTTTGTCGCATGCAGCATCCTTTACCGCTAATTAGATAAACTGATCCTTGCCTGCTCCGCAGCACGGACAAATCCAGGAAGCCGGCTGATCTTCCAAATCAGTCCCGTTATTTTTTTCCGGATCATAAACATAACCGCAGGCTTCACATCTATATTTTGCCATTATTCAATATCCCGGCATCAGTTGCGAGAACATGTCCATATAATAATATCAGTATTATAAAACTTTTTCGCGTAAAACGCTACAACGATAGCTAAGGTTTAATGGCCTATGGTCAATAACGTCAGCGTTTGCGGCTGCGATTCCCGTTGCCAGCGGTATCGGCTTTAATACCGTATGACGATTACTTTTGGATCGATCCGCCCGGTCCGCCGCGCTTTGCGGCGAAGGCTGCGCCACCACCGCCTTTCCGGACTTTTGTTATCAGGTTTTCGCGTCCCCCGTCCTTCGGAGCTCAGATTGCTAAATACCGCTTCCCGGCTTCAGCATTCGCTCAAAAATATCTTTATGTCTTTTCTCCTCCTCGATAATCGTCCGCAGCGCCTCCCGCGTGGATTCACTGGAGACATGGCGCATACAGGCCTGGTAAAAATTAATCGATTTATTTTCTATGGCAACGCCTAAGGCCAGGGCTTTCCGGCTGTCGGCCGGTTTTTTCTTGGAAGAGACTCTCTGAAAAATCCCATAATTAATACTGTTGAGCAGGTCATCGGCATCCAGGTCTTCCTTCTGGGCTTCCCAGGCCCGGTCCCGATAACTTTCGAACAATGCTACGTGCCGTTTTTCCTCATTCAGCAGCACCGACAATGTCTTTTTCACTTCCGGCCGGTTTTCTTCGCGCAGCAATTGTTCATAAAAACGCACTCCGTCTTTTTCAATCGTACCGGCAATGGTGTAGGCTTCAAGTTCGGTAAAATCGCTGATTACAAAAGTCCCGCCGCGTTCTTCTATCTTCATCGCAGCCCCCTTTCCGACCATCACACACCCGTCACCCCCCGGCACACCGTCCGGAGCGCATTCCGGAGATTATTTAAAAAAAACCGTCGCATGAAAACCCACGGCTGCCATTTCCTATCCGCATATTAATAATCAGGGGATATAGTTATGTTCGCAGTATTTTCACACGACGGCCAAAAGAAAAAATAAGCGATTACGCTTAGAATTCTCTGCGTTGTCTAAATCCGCCGCCGCCATTTTCGCGACGACCGTTAAATTTCGATTCGCTTTTTTTGCGCGCCTTGCTTACATTCAAACTCCGGGACTTAAGTTCCACCCCGTTCAGCGCTTCAATCGCTTTCTCCACCTCTTCCTCAGTATCGAATTTAGCGAATCCAAAACCCTTTGACCGGTTGGTATATTTATCTTTTATAACCGTAACCTCTTTCGCCTGAAACCCTTTTTCGGTTAAGACCGCTTTCAGATCTTCTTCCGTTACCCCATAATCCAAATTCCCGATATAAATCTTGCTCTCTTCTTCCATTACCGTCATTCGCTCCTTATTTAAGAAACCCGCACATTATCCCAAAATTATCCCTTCCTGCTCGCCCGCACTCCTTTCTCCCCCAAGCCGAGGTTATGTGTTTTCCAACACACTAGTTTTGGTATTTCTTATTATACTTCAGCGCGTTTAACGAAAGCAAGAAATAATTGAGGCCGCAAGACCAAAAACGCAATGGCTAACGGCTATAGCTGCGCATTTCACTAACCGTTAATCGCCAGCCCCCTTATGCCGCCGGTACCGGAGTCCCGAGATCTAAGGAAATACCGCGGAACTTTGCGCCTATTTCTCATTCATCGCTGATATTATTCACAACTTATAACTGCTTTATGCTATTGACAAAGAAATCATATAGGTTATACAATAAGGGCTATGTTAGAAAACAACGCTATCAACCTTCCACACGACAAACTCTATTCCGAGTTACTCATGCTCTATGAAATCGGCAACGCCATGCGTTCCACGCTGCGACTGGACGAGATCCTTTATATTATTCTTACCAGCGTTACCGCCCGCGAGGGCCTGGGATTCAACCGGGCTTTGCTTTTTCTGGTAAACGAAAAAGAAAATAAATTGGAAGGCCGCATGGGTATCGGACCGGATTCCGGCGAAGATGCGCACGACATCTGGAAATTCATCGAAACGACCAAAACCAGTTTGGACAGCCTGTTAAGCGCTTACCAGGAGTTCGGCCGCCGCACCGATTCGCACCTTAATAATCTGGTAAAAAGCATTCACCTGCGCATCGAGCCTAATTCCGGGGTTTTGGCGCAAACGGTTATCGACAAACTTCCGTTTAAGATCATCGACAGTACTACGCAAGCAACCATTAATATCAAAGACCCGCTGATCTCTCTGTTCAACATGGAACATTTCGTTACCGTGCCGCTATTGGCAAAAGACCGTGTTGTCGGAGTAATGCTGGTGGATAATTTTTATTCAAAAAGGCCGATTACCGAAGACGATATCTGGAAACTGACCATGTTCGCCAACCAGGCCGGACTGGCCATCGAAAATTCGCAGGTATTTGAAAAAACACTGGTACTTTCCAATACCGACCGCCTTACCGGGTTGTGGAACCATGGATATCTTCATTATCAGCTGAATGAAGAATTCAAACGCGCCATCCGGTTTAACCGTCCGCTTAGCCTGCTGATGATCGATATGGATTTTTTCAAACGGTTCAATGACAGTTTCGGGCACCCGGCCGGAGACGTTTTACTGCAGAAAATTTCGGAGATACTTAAAAATTCCTGCCGCGAGGTCGACCTGGTCGCCCGCTACGGAGGAGAAGAATTCGCCATTATCCTGCCGGAAACGCATAAAGAAAAAGCCTACGCCTCCGCGGAACGGATACGTAAAGCCACGGCAACCACTCCCTTTGCCTATAACGAAAGCGCTCCGCCGGAATACGTCACGGTAAGCATCGGAGTTGCCAGTTTCCCTCAGGACACCTCCACCCCGGAGGATCTGATCTCCTGCGCGGATAAAGCCCTCTACGCGGCCAAGAATTTCGGCCGCAACCGCAGCTGCATGTTCAGCAAAGAATTATAGTAAACACCACCCACGCACGTCACAAGAGAAAATAAGCCCATGACTGGCAGCTCAGCTCGTAGTCAATTTTATGGAAGACGGATGACGCAAGAGGGCAGCAAAAGCAGTGACGAATAAACTGAAGGACGAGAGACGAACAAACGAAAAGCAGTTATAAGTGATGCGTGAAAAATAGTCACAAGCAACAAGACACAAATCGCAAAAACGAAAAAAACGAAAAAAAAGATCGACTAAAAAAACGAACCGGCGCAGCTTTTGACCCGTAACTCATCATTTATAATTAGATTACGCGATCGTTTCCTGGTGTGTTTCTGATTGGACTTCCATGGAAGGTTCCGACTGACTATCCGCCCCGACTTCCGCTTCCGCCGGATCGGCATCCGGGATATCGCCGGATACCGGGGTATCCACCGAAAGCGTTTCTTCCTCGACGGTTTCTTCATCGACCGGCACTTCATCCACGGTGAGCGGAGGAAGTTCCGGTTCCTTCGAATCCTTATATTCGCTGAATTTGACCGAAACAAGTTTGGAAATACCGGCCTGCTCCATGGTCACCCCGTACATGACATCGGCCATGCCGATGGTTTTCTTATTGTGAGTAATGATAATAAACTGGGAATCTTTTAAAAATTCCTGCAAAACACGCGTGAACCGGTCGATATTCGACTCATCAAGCGGCGCGTCCATTTCATCGAGCACGCAGAACGGCGTCGGCTTTATTTTATAAATCGCGAACAATAAAGCGATCGCCGTCATTGTCTTTTCACCGCCGGAAAGCAGGGTAATACTCTGCAGCCGTTTCCCGGGAGGGCGTACGATAATCTCCACTCCGCTCTCCAGAACATCCTTCTCCTCGGTAAGATGCAGCTGTGCGTCTCCGCCGTTAAACAGCAGCCGGAAATATTCTTTGAACATCCCTTTGGTTTTTTCAAACGTCTCCAGGAACAGACTGCGCGTAGTCTTATTGATCTTCTGAATCGCCTGCATCAGGGTCTGTTTTGCCGCGATCAAATCATCGCGCTGGCTGTTGAGAAAATCGGCGCGCTCGCGTAATTCCTGCTCTTCTTCCACCGCCGCCAAATTCACCGCGCCGATACGGTCGATCTTAGCTTTCAATTCATCGATT